>JBEGJG010000111.1:0-9273 GCA_041184705.1 Candidatus Eiseniibacteriota bacterium | reverse complement strand
GACCGTCCATGGTGTGGACGGTGCGGGTCAGCGCAGGTCCGCGCTCTCGAACGTCCGCCGCGCCACGTTCGACAGGCGCAGCTCGTCCACGAGCCCGTTGAGTGCGTAGAACGGCAGCGGCGACTGCCCGGGGTCGATACGCAGGTCACCCCCGAAGTCGGTGAGGCGGCGCGGATCGATGACGTTGCCCACCACCAGGGGCGCGTCGGAGCGCCGGATGCCGTTGGGCACCGCGGCCTGCGAGTCGAGCTTGCCGTTCACGTACAGACGCACGACCTCGCCGTCCACGCTGGCCGCGACGTGAACCCAGCGCTGCAAGGGCAGGGTCACCGTGCTGCCGAAGCTCTGCGTACCGGCGGCGAGGTCGGGGCGGAACAGGAACACCAACCGCCCGGTGCCGACCAGCGCGACCTCGGGCGTGAACCAGCCCGGACTGGGCGAGACGGTGGTGGCGGCTGTGAGCTTGCGACCCACCACACCGAGCAGCCAGCTCTGCGAGTTCGGGACCGGCGTCCAGCGCGCGGCGATCGTGGACAGCTCGTAGCGCGAGAGGTCGTTGAGGTAGACCCACGCCTCGACCGTGAACCCGCGCGGCGACTCGAGCACCGGGTTGTACGGCACGTGCACGAACGAGTTCGCGGTCGCGGTGAAGCCGCGCGCGCCGCGATAGCGCCCGAACTCGCTGCGCACGTCGGGGCCCGCGGTGCCGTAGAGCCGGAACGGCGAGGCGTCGGGGACGTGGTTGCCGGCGCGCTCGTCGAACCTCCACAGCCCCACGGTGACCGAATCCGCCACGGGCGGCACCGGCGCGTTGCGGGCCGGTGTCGCAGCGCGCGGGGGTTCGGCCGGCTCGGGGCCGCGCCGGCCGCAGCCACCCAAGGCCACCAGCACGAGCGCGAGCGTGACGAGGCGACGCGCGTTCATCGGGCTCCTCCGAGTTCGGCCAGTTTGCGCTGCGCGACCGCGTAGGCGGTCGCATCCTGAGTGCGCGCGAACGCGATCATCATGCGCTGCAGCGTGACCGGGTCGCTCGAGGCGTCGGCCACCGGCGCCCAGAAGCGCGCGGCCTTGACCTCGTCACCCTGCATCGCGGCGACCCAACCGAAGCCGATGCGCACCTCGGCGGTGCCGGGGCGCACACGGTCGGCGCGTTCGTAGTACGACAGCGCTCCGGCGGGATCGCGCAACTGCAGGCGGTTCTCGGCGGCGAGCAGCAGAACGTCGGGATCGCGCGGGCCGATCGTCAACAGTTCGTCGATCCAACGCTGCGCGACCTCGTGGCGACCGAGCGAGAACTCGTGCATGGCCAGGAACACGCGCGTCTCGGCGTCCTTCGGGTTCAACTGCGCGCGCGCACGGGCGCGGTGCACCGCCTCGAGCGTGTCGTTGCCCGCCCATGCGGGAGGGTCGCCGAAGCGTGTGTCGATCTCGTACACCACCGCGGGCCAATGCGAGGTGGCGGCGCGCACCGTGAGTCCGGGCGCGGCGCTCGTGGAGTCGAGCAGCCACTCGAAGGCGTTGCGCAACTGCGCCTCGGGCCACGAGAAGTAGAGCCAGCGCACGTCCTCCTGCTGCGCGAGCCGTCCCCACTCCCCGAGGTCCTCGGTGAGCGGCAACGCCACGGGCGTGAGTCCCGCGTACCACGCGAAGTGCGGTTTGCGCGCGAACACGCGCTCCCCCGGACGCACGAGCGGTCGCACGCGCTCGGCGGCCTCGAGCACCTCGACGGGCAACTGGTCGAGCGTGCGCAGCGTGACCGCGCGCGTCTCGCGCAGGCCGGCCACGAGCAGCAGCGGCACCAGCGCCAGCTTGAGCCAGGCGCTCCGCCACACGAACGCGAACCGCGGCGCGGTGAGCGCGTGACCGGCGAGCATCGCCCATGCGGGCAGCACCGCGAGCGAGTAGCGCTCGGAGTGCGGCGCGGGCACGAGCGACACGAACAACAGCGCCCACACCAACAGCGCCGGACGCGCCGCCGCCAGCGCCCGATCGCGCACCGCGAGGATCGCGCCGAGCACCGCGGCGAGCGCGAGCGGGACGCCCGCGACCAGACGGCCGTCGAGCACGAGGTGCGCGAACACGTTGCGGATCATGTGCGTCACCACGGCCACGGGGTCGCGCGCGAGCACCGACCACGCGTTCGGGAACTGCGGCTCGAGGTCGCGCTGGAACACGTCGAGCGGGATGCCCTGAGCCTTCGCGAACACCTCGTAGGCCACGTTCATGTGCAACTGTCCGCGCTGCAGTCCGCCGTGCGCCGCACTCCACGCCATCCACGGCGCGACCGGGGCCGCGAAGCCCAGCGCGAACGCGAGCAGGTGTCGCACGCGCGCCTCGCGCGGTACCGCGTTCCAGCCCAACGCGATCGTGGCGAGCGCGGCCGGGACCAGCACGACGAAGTTGTAGCGCGTCAGGAACGACAGGCCCGCGAGCAGTCCCGCCAGCGCGGTGCGGCGCAGCGTGGGGCCGGAAGCGTTTCGCGACCCGAGCAGCACCACGAGCGAGGCGGCCTGCAGCCCGAGCGACAGCGCGTCGGTGGTGGCCGACCACGCGAACCGCCAGCACCACGGGTTCGCCACGAGCAGCGACACGCCGACGAGTGCGCCGAGCGGTCCCATCCAGCGGTTGAACAGCGACCGCCACACGAGGAGCATGCCCGCCATGGCCGCCACCGACACGAGCTGTGCGGCGACGAACAGGTCGCGCACCACGAATCCGACCGCGGCCAGCACCACGTCGAACAGCGGGCCCTGCACGCCGTAGCGCGTGGGATCGAGCAGGCCCTGCTGCACGAGTCGCGCGCCGGGGCCGTACGAGCCGTAGAAGTCGGTCTCGGTGAACATGTCACCGACGGTGTGCGGACCGAACACCATGGCGAGTGCGCCCACGGTGTAGGCCGCGATCACCGCGAACGCGGCCCAGCCCCACCACGGCTGTTCGCGGAGCGGCTCGGCGTGCAGCGCGACCACCGGTCGGCGGGCGGCGCGCGAGGCGCGGGGTTCGGGAGTGGTGCGGGGCATGGCGGCGGATTCTACGCCATGCCGCGTACGAGGGCCGCGCGGTGGGCAACAGGAAGGCGGCGGGGCCACGAGGGCCACCGCCGCCTGGGACCGGGGGAGAGAGTTCCCGGCCTGTTCTGCGAGAGGGGGGGTGGCATGGGCGTCCAGTGGGGATGGACGCCCATGCCGATAGCACCGCGACAACGGAGGACCCTGGAGGGGATCCTCGGTCCCGAGGGACCGCCACGTCTGCGAGCCTGCTCGCCG
Organism: Candidatus Eiseniibacteriota bacterium; assembly: GCA_041184705.1. GTDB lineage: Bacteria > Eisenbacteria > RBG-16-71-46 > RBG-16-71-46 > RBG-16-71-46 > JAIOPA01. The sequence goes on along the minus strand of JBEGJG010000111.1, from coordinate 6,007 downwards.
GAGATGGGCGATCCTCGCCCGTTGACGTGACGTTCCATCCGGTCCTGCCGGCCGCCCTCGGAGAAGGGCGACCGTACTTCCCGTTCTCGGGACCACGGTCACCCTGGAGAGGGACGACCGCCCTGATGGTCCTTCGAACCAGCCGCCTGGAGAGGGCGACCGTCCTGCCGTCGTTCGTGCGACCACGGCCGCCCTGGAGAGAGCGACCGCCCTGCGGTCCTTCGAACGACCCGATCGCTTGGAGAGGCGATCGTCCTGCGACACCGCACCGTCCGCGTTGGAGGGACGCGGACGCCGGAGTACCATTGCAATACGCGGGCCACTCCCGGCCTCCTTGCAGGAAGCCCGTGCGCCACAGTCGGATGCGGTTGCGACCTCGATCCATGCGGTCGGCAGCGCCCTCGGAACGCCGAGGGAATCGTCGTTCGGACCGACACCCCCTCGATGACGGGAGTCCCGGGTTCACCCATGACACACGAAGTTCCGCACCATGCTGGTCTGTGCGCGCGTTGCGCCCACGCGCGCGTCGTCGCGACCCCGCGCAGCGTGTTCGTGCTGTGCGATCGGTCGCGCTCGTCCGAGGATTTCCCGCGTTATCCGCGGCTTCCCGTGCGGGGATGCCGCGGATTCGAACCCCTCGCGGCGGGTGACGCCCTCGCCGACGGGTCCGAGAACCCTCCGCCGGGGAATTGACGGTCCGCTTGACGGTCGGCCCCGCCGGGGTTCGGCGGGGCCGTGAAGGACGCGTCCGGGGCGGATCCCGCGGCTACGGCAGCAGCACCAGTCGGGCGACGCGCGACAGGCCCGGGGTCTCGAACCGGGCGAAGTAGAGACCCGCGGCGGGCCTCCCGCCCAGCATGCGGCGCACGTCCCAGTCCACCTGGTGCCGACCCGCGGGCCAGCGACCCGAGGCCAGATCCGCGACCCGACGGCCGCTCGCGTCGTACACCGCCAACGACACGGGGGCCTCACTCGGCAGGTCGAAGGCGAAGCGCGTGACGCCGCGCAGCGGGTTCGGCGCGGGAGGCGCGAACCGCAGCGCGCTCGGCGCATCGCCCACCCCGAGACCGCTCGTCGCGCGCGCACGCAACGTGATGCGCAGCGTGTCGAGCAGCCCCGCCCCGGGCAGCGGCTCGTCGGCGGTCGGGATGCGCAGTTCCGCGGTGAACTCGATGTCCGTGGCGGGCAGGTCGGTCGTATCGAACGACGCCACGGCCTCCCCTCGCGTCGCGATCGGGGAGGCGTTCAGGCTCGACGAGCCGAAGCGCGGATCGCCCACGACGATCGGCGTGCTGCACGCCAGACGCGCCTGCAGTGCCTGAAGGGGCCGGTTGTGCACCGTATAGGACCGGAATGTGATGCCGGAGCCGGGCGTGACCGTCCCGAAGTCGATCGTGTCGCGCAGTGCGGTCGTCAGGCTGTCGAGTGACGGCACCGCGTGCCCGAGGACGCGCCCGGACAACAGCACCGTCTTGGCCGTGGTGTCGAGATCGTTCGAGTTCACCGTCAGCGTCCCGCTCCTCACCCCGATCGTCGCCGTGCTCATCCCGATCGAGTGTGCCGCCGCGGCGTTCGCGGCCGTGTTGCTGAACGAACCCACGGGAGCGATGAAGCCCGTGGTGGCCGTGAACGAGTATGTGAGCGTCGCTGCGGGCGGCGTCGGCAGGTTGTCCACGAGCAACGTCTGCGTGGCCAGCAGGCCCTGGATCACGTCGCCGAACGCGAGCGCGCTGGCGGTCGAGAGCTTGGCGGGCAGCTGCAGCGTGGCCACCACGGGCAGGTGGTCCGAGGCGAGTCGCAGCGCGGTCGCGACCGGGAACGGCACCGCGAGGTTCACGCCGCTGCCGTCGATCGAATCGTTGTAGTGCAGGCCGTCGTTGCCGAACGCGCCGTAACCGTTCGGGAGCGCACCGGGCACCAGGTCGAGCCCGACGCCGTCGAACAGCGGGTACGAGGCGAGGAACAGGTCGAAGCGATCGTCGAGTCCGCCGTTGCTGCCCACACACCCGGCCCCCGAGCACGGCGACTGCGTGAGGTGGATGGAGTAGGCGGACGAGTTCCACGTGCCCGGCATGTTGAGCGGGTCCTTGAGACGGCCGTCGTTGTCGGCCTGCGACTCGGTGAGCCGCGTGTAGCCGGTCTCGAACGAACCGTAGAAGTTGCTGTCGCCCCCGAGCAGCAGGTTCGTGCCGGCCGGGGCGAGGTTGAGCGTGTTGCGCAGGTTGGTGCACTCGAGTGTGCGCGTGGACGAGTCGCTGGGCGTGGTCGCGCCGTTGCCCGCCTTGAAGTGCATGGAGTACAGGCGGAACGACGCGGCGTTCGCGCGATAGCCGTTCGGGCGCACGAGCGCGACCAGCACCTGTCGCGGGCCACCGGTGGCGACCGCGCTCAGGTTGGAGTGCGTGACCTGGAGCGAGTCGTAGTAGAGCGCGCTCTGCGTGGCGAGCAGGAACGTGGACGCGCCGCCGATCCAGCGCCGCCCCGGCAGCGAGGTGCGCAGGAAGGTCGCGAACGAGTCCGCGGCCGCCGCCGTGAGCAGCTCCTGCACGATGATCACGTCGGGCGCGAGCGCCGGCAGCACGGTGAGCGTGGCGGACCTGCGCGCGTTGGCGACCGATTCGGTGTAACCGAGCAGGTTCCACGTCACGACGCGCAGGGCGGTCGCGGGGACGGCCACGAGGCTCGCGACGAGCGCGAGGGTGACGACGAGGCGGGTGCGGGCAGGGGTGCGGGTCATGTCGTCCGGTCGAGGGTCCTGGTGAGGGCTGGCGCGGTGCGGTCCGTCGCGGGCTCGAGTGCCGCGACGGACCGGTTCAGGATAACCCCGCGACGGCCGAGGTGCCCGGGGTCATCGCACGATCGCGATGCGAACCGTGCGACTGGCGTCGGGGGCCACGAGACGCGCGAAGTACACGCCCGCCCCGAGCGGTGCCCCGGACTCGCCACGGCCATCCCACCGCACGCTGTAGCGTCCGGGTTCGAGCGTGGTGCGCAGCAGGCCCGCCACGCGGCGGCCCGCGGCGTCGTAAACCTCGAGCCGCGTCTCGCCTGCACGAGCGAGTTCGAAGCGCAGCACGCTCTCGGACAGGAGCGGGTTGGGCGTGGGTGCGCGCAGGAGCGTGGCGACCGGTCGTTGCGGGCCGGCATCGGTCGTCGCGCTGGGCAGGCGACGCGCCTGCAGCGACACGGTGAGCGGTGCGGCGGTGGTGGCGCCCGGCAGCGTCTCGTCGCCGACGGCGAACGTGAGCGTGGCGGTGTACGTGGAGTCGAGCGTCGCACCCGAGTCGGCGAACGCGACCGTGAACCCCTCGCCCGTGCCCGCGACGAGTCGTGGTAACGCACCGTTCACGCTGAAGCGGCCCGCACCACCGGTGAGGGTGGCCGACGACACCAGCGCCCGTGCCTGCAGCGCACCGTGGCCGGGGTTGTGCACGCGCACCGTGGCGGGCGTGAAGCCTCCGAGCGGGTGCGCGCCGAGGTCGAGCGTGGCGCTGCCGCTCGCGACGAGCGAGTCGAGCGACGGCACCGCATGCGCGAGCACGGTGGCCGAGACCGCCATGTTCACGACCGGGTTGTCGAGCGAGTTCCCGGTGAGGGTGAGCGTGCCGTTGCGCACGCCCGGTGTGCCGGTGTCGAGCGCGATCGCCTCGACCGACGAGCCACCCGGCACGGCGCTGCGCGGACCCGAGGGCGCGGACCAACCCGCGGGGGCCGTCCACTGCCAACGCAACGTCTCGCCGCTCGCCGGGTGAGTCGGCGAGGTTCGAGACCGTGCGCGTGGTGCCGAGCCCCGCGCCCACGATCACGGTGCCGAACGCGATCGGCGAGGCGTCGAGCGATCCGCGCGCCGGCACGCGCAGGTCCACACGCACGGGCAGGTGGTCGCTCGTGGCGTGCAGCGCCGTGGCGTACGCCGCGCCCTCGGGGATGGTGGGCGGATCCTGGATGCTGTTGTTGTGGTGCAGCCCGTCGTTGCCCACCGCCTTGTACGTGCCCGCGACGAGTTCGAGTCCGGTGCTGTCCTTCCACGCGTAGGTGGGCAGGATGAGGTCGAAGCGATCGTCGATCCCGCCGGTCGCCGCTCCGGGTCCGCAGCCGGTGTCGCCGGTCTTGCACGGGGACTGCGTCCACGCGTAGGCCATGGACGTGTTGTCCTGCCACGTCACGTTCTCGAGTCCGAGCGGGTCGTAGAGCCGACCGTCGTTGTCGGCGAGCGAGCCCACGAGGCGCTGCATGCCGGGCTCGAGCCCGGTGTAGAAGTTGAAGTCGCCGCACACGAGCGCGTGCGTGCCGGGAGGCAACGCGTTGAGCGTGTCGCGCAGCCCCGTGCACTCCCCGAGTCGCTGCGTCTCGAACCCGGTCGAGGCCTTGAGGTGCAGTGCGTACACGCGGAACTCGGCGGCCTCGGAGGCGTACCCCACCAGCTTCATGCGATAGACGTGGATGACGCGCAGGGGCTGCGCGGGGTTGGGCATGAAGTTCCACTGCCCGAGCAACTGCAGTTTCGAGGTCTTGTAGTAGAGCTGCGAACCCGTGTCGCCGGTGCTCTTGTCGAACGTCCCCGTGGCCCACTGGCCCGGTTCCATGGTGTTCAGGCTGTTGAGGAACTGGGTCGCGCCCGCGGCCGAGGAGATCTCGCAGCCCACCACGAGGTCGGGCGCCAACGGCTGCAGGATCTGGCGGAACAACGGATCGCGCGTGGCACCCGTGGTGCCGGGGTAGTTGAGCAGGTTCATGTTCACGAACCGCAGCGCGTGCGCGGGCACGGCGAGTGTCGTGAGCAGGGCGAGCACCGCCAGCAGGCGGGGCGTCCGGGGGATGGGGGCCATCGGACTTCCTCGTCTTCTCTATGTGACGCGTCCCGTCACGACGAGGCACCGCGGGACTCGCGGATGCGGCTTCGGGCGGGGGCGTTGTTGTGGGGCGTGGGGTCGGACCACGAAGCGATGCGGGCCCGGACCGGTCACCCGACCGGCCCAGGCCCCATCAGCATATCCCCGGGGACGGTGTCCCCGGCCGTCAATTCATCGTCCGATCGCGACCGGGACCGTTCGGGTCACGCCATGAGCCTGCAGACGAGCGGTGTAACGACCTGCCGCCAGCCGGTTCCCCGACTCGCCACGGCCGTTCCAGCGCACCGCGTAGCGACCCGGCTTGAGGTGACGCGTCTGGATCAGTCCCGCCACACGACGTCCCTTGGCATCGAACAACTCGAGGTGCGTGCGTCCGGCCTTCGCGAGGTCGAACCGCAGCACGCGCTCACCCTTGTGCTCACCGTGCTCGGGGGAGCGGAGACGCGTGGTGGTGGGCTTGGCCGAGCTGATCAGTTCGGCCGTCTGGACAGCGCTGGGGCGAGCCTTGAGCGTGACCGTGAGCGGCACGGCCGGGGCGGCGCCGGGCAGCGGCTCGTCACCCGCCATGAGCGTGAGCGTGGCCGTGTGCTCGGTGCCCGGCTGTGCGCCATCGCCGTCGAACACGATCGTGTACTCGGCGGGCACCTCGGCCACGAACCGATGCGTGGGGCCGACGAGCCGGAAGCGACCCTCGCCGCCTTCGATCGCGGCCGACCACACGAAGACGCGGGCGCTCAGCAGGTTGCTCGCGAGGTTGTGGAGCTGCAGCTTCGCGGACGGCTGCCCCGAGTTGGTGTGACCGCTCAGGACGAGCTCGCGCTCCGTCACCACCGCGTCGGACGACAGCGAGGGGACCGCATGCGCGAGCACCGTGGCCGAGACCGGGATGGTGCGCGTCATGCCATCGGGCGAATCGCTCCGTAGGATGAGCGCACCGTTGCGCACCGCCGGCACCGAGGTGTCGAGCATGACGGGTTCGTTCACCGACGCGCCCGGATCCACGGTGCGCACGCCGCCGGGGAGGTTCCAGCCCACCGGAGCCAGCCACGTCCAGCGCATGGACTCGCCCGCCTGGCCCGCGAGGTGGCCGATGCGGACGGTCGTGGACATGCCGGTGCCGACCAGCATGGTGCCCAGGTCGATCGGGCCCGGCA
>JBEGJG010000110.1:0-7116 GCA_041184705.1 Candidatus Eiseniibacteriota bacterium | reverse complement strand
CGAGGTGTTCTGCACGTTCCACACCCCTGCCGCTCACGTGAACCGTCTGCTCGGTCCGCACCGCGACGAGAAGGTGAACACGCCGGCGTACAAGCGAACCGCGGTGCGCCTCGAGAAGGTCGCCACGCCGTCGGGGGCCGCCGCGAACTGACGTCGCACACGTCGGTGCGCCCGGTCCTCGACACGCGGGGTGCGGGCGTCCTAACCTGCGCCGCATGATCCGACGCCCGCGCTCCCGTTGGTTGTTGCCGATGATCGCACTCGGCCTGTTCGGCGCCCACAGCGCGCTCGCCGCCGCCGGCGCGCCGGGCAAGGTGGACCTGCTCCCGATCCTCGAGGCGCTCGTCCTCATCCTCGTCTCGGCCCGCCTCGGCGGAGCGCTGTTCGAGGCGCTCAAGCTGCCCGCGGTGCTCGGCGAGCTCATCGCCGGCATCGTGATCGGCAATCTCGGATTGGTGGGGGTGCAGGCGTTCGCCGGGTTCGCCGACCTGCCCGTGCTGCAGGCGTTGTCCGAGATCGGCGTGCTGTTCCTGTTGTTCCAGGTCGGGCTCGAGTCCGACCTCGGCAAGATGGCGGCCGTCGGACCGTCGGCCGCGCTCGTGGCGGTGCTCGGCGTGGTCGCCCCCATGCTGCTCGGGCTTGGCGTCTCGGATCTGTTCCTCGGCGGTCACCCCGTCCTGGCGCACTGGTTCGTGGGCGCCACGCTCGCGGCGACGAGCGTCGGGATCACCGCGCGCGTGCTCGGCGACCTCGGGCGCTCCGCCAGCGTCGAGGGCCGCATCATCCTGGGCGCGGCGGTGATCGACGACGTGCTGGGCCTGGTGGTGCTGGCGGTCGTGAGCGGGATCATCCGGGCCGTGGACGCGGGCACCGCGTTCGACCCGTCCGTCGTGCTCGTCATCATCGGCAAGGCGCTCGGCTTCCTGGTCGCCGCCGTGGTGGTGGGCCGCGTGCTGTCGCGCGTCACGTTCCGGTTCGCGGCCCGGTTGCGCGGCGAGGGCCTGCTGCTGTCGTTCGGGCTCGCGTTCTGCTTCCTGCTCTCGCTGCTCGCGGGGCTCGCCGGACTCGCGCCCATCGTGGGTGCGTTCGCGGCCGGCCTGGTGCTCGACGACGTGCACTACGAGGCGTTGCGCGAGCGCGACTCCCACCGTCGCGACCTGCACCAGCTCATGGAGCCCGTCTCGAGCTTCCTCGTGCCGGTGTTCTTCGTCCTCATGGGCATGACGGTGGACCTCACCGTGTTCGCGCGCGTCGAGGTGCTGGGGTTCGCGGCCGTGCTCACGCTCGCCGCGGTGATCGGCAAGCAGGTGTGCTCGCTGGGCGTGCTCGACAAGGGTGCGGACCGGCTGGCGATCGGGCTGGGTATGATCCCGCGCGGTGAGGTCGGGCTCATCTTCGCGAGCATCGGGCGCACGCTGAAGCTCGACGGTGCGCCGGTGATCGACGACATGGTGTACTCGGCGATCGTCGTGATGGTGGTGGTGACCACGCTCGTGACCCCGCCGCTGCTGGTCTGGCGCATGCGGCGCTGAGCCGCGCTCCGGTGCGGCAAGCGTGAACCCCCGCGGGATCCGGTCCCGCGGGGGTTCGTGCGTTCAGCCGATCCGTCAGTCGTGATCGCGGTGACGATCGCGGTCACCGCCGCGGCCACGGCCACGGCCCCGTCCGCGACCATGGTCGTCGTCGTGGTCGCGCACCACGACCACGGTGCGACCCTTGTCGCGATGCTTCGGGTGATGGCGCCAGTAGCGGGCCGGCACCACGAGCACGCGCTCGGGCACGCGCCGCACATCCACGACCACCCAAGGTCCGCGCCACGATCCCGATCGGTACCAGTACCCGTCGTGCATGCGCCAGTACGCGCGGTCGGCCATGAACACGTCGTCGTCGCAGCGGTCGTCGCGGATGACGCGGACCTCGTTGACCACGACGTAGCGCGGCTCGCTCGTGAACACGAGCGGCGGCGCGGAGCCGCCCGAGATGCCGATCTGGAACCCGAAACGGGTCTCGGCGTGCGACGGGCTCGCGTGCAGCGCGAGGACGGCGAGGAGCGCGAGGACGGTGCGACGCGACATGGTGGGTTCTCCGGGTTCGTGGGCGGGGCCGTTGCGGCCGCTGGGGACGCGCCCTTCAATGCACCCTCCATGCCAGCGGGGCGTTCGACCCAACGCGTTGTGGATGCGTCGTTTCCACGGTGTCGGCGCGTCCGGGAGGTGTGCGATGCGGCCACGACCGTGGTGCAACATGCCGCACCCGGGTGCGATTCCGCCCGCTCCGTCGTCGCCGCCGATCCCCGCCCGAGGGCCCTGCCCAGAGCTGCCGACCCTCGGGTCCGCTCGTCCATGCGGTCCCCCGCGGTCGCGCTCGTGGCGGAGTCCCGCCCGCGACGCTCCGCATCGGGGGTGTCGTCCGGCCCCGTTCGTCGCGAGGCGCATACAGGCATTGAGGGTGCGCCTCGCGAGCGGCTACGCTGCGGTGTCCCGTGTCGTCGTGCGTGCGACCTCCTTCGCACGCCGCTCCGTCGCGCCGCGCGCGCGGTGGTGCCCGCCCACTCGAGAGGATCCCCATGCCGCGTCCCCGTTCCGTCGTTCCCGCGCGCGTGCTGCTGCTCGTCGCGCTCCTCGCCGCCGTGGTCGTGCCGGTGGCGCTCGCCGCGCCGCCGCGCGTGCACGCCATCCGCAACGCGCGCATCGTCACCGCCCCGGGCCGCGTCCTGGCGCGCGGCACGATCGTCATGCGCGACGGTCTCGTCACGGCGGTGGGCACCGACGTCGCGATCCCCGCCGACGCGCGCGTGTGGGAGGGCGACAGCCTCACCGTGTACGCGGGTCTCGTGGACGCGTTCGTCATGCCGCCCGCTCCGTCCACGCCCACGGGCGGTGGACCGTTCGGCGGCGGGCGCCCCAACGCCATGTCGGCCACGGCCGAGACGCCGCGCGGTGCGGTGCACGAGCTGGCCGCGGTGCGAGCCGAGGTGCGCGCGCTCACGGCGCTGCCGATCGAGACCTCGCAGGCCGACGGGTTGCGTGCGGCCGGTTTCACCACGGTGCAGTTCGCGCCGCGTCAGGGCGTGTTCCGTGGGCGCAGCGCGGTCGTGAACCTGGGTACGGGTGCGACGGGCGCGAACGTGGTGAAGCCCGACGTCGCGCAGGTCGTGGCTCTCGAACCGCAGCGCGGCAACATCTACCCGGCCTCGCTCATGGGCGTGATCGCGGTCGTGCGACAGGCGTTCCTCGACGCGAAGTGGTATCGCGACGCGCGCACGGCGGCCGAGCGTCGTCCGGGCACGGAACGCGTGCCCGAGAACATGGCGTGGGACGCCCTGCAGCCGGTGGTCGCGGGCGAGCAGCCCGTGCTCATGGTGGCCGACGAGATGCTGCAGGTGCTGCAGGCCTCGCGACTCGCGCGCGAGGCCGGCGTGCGCGCCGCGATCGTGACGGCGGGCGACGAGTACAAGCGCGTCGCGCAGGTGGCGGCCACCGGGCGCACGCTGGTCGTGCCGGTCAACTTCCCCGACGCACCCGACGTGACCGACGACGCGCAGGCGCTCGAGGTTCGCACCGAGGACCTGCGTCACTGGCAGGCCGCACCCGGTAACGCCGCCGCGCTCGCCCAGGCGGGTGTGTCGTTCGCGTTCACCTCGAACGGTCTCAAGGATCCGCGCACGTTCCGCGCGCAGGTCGCCAAGGCGGTCGCGCGCGGCCTGTCCGAGGATGCCGCGCTCGCGGCGGTCACCACCGTGCCCGCGCGTCTGCTCGGGCTCGAGGGCCGACTCGGCGTGATCGCGCCGGGTGCGTTCGCCAACCTCACCGTGACGCGTGGCGCGCTGTTCGCCGAGGACTCCAAGGTGCGCGAGGTGTGGGTGGACGGCACGCGCATCGAGATCGCGAAGGACGACACCACGCCCAAGGGCGAGTGGTCGCTGGTCGCAGGCGCGACCGCGGGCGCCGTGCTCAAGGTGGCGGTCGAGGCCGGGGACACCACGGTCACCCTGATCGCCGCCGATACGCTGCGCGGTCATCGCGTGCGGCTCGAGGCCCAGCGTCTGCGCTTCGCGCTCGGTCGTGGTGACGAGCGTGCGCAGTGGGACGTGACGGTGGCGAACGGCGCGCTCACCGGCACGATCGTCGCGGCGGGTGCCGAGCCGCGCGCGGTGCGCGGGCACCTCAAGCCCGCCGAGCGCAAGGGTGCGCGCAAGCCCGCGGCCCCGGTCGCGGCCCCCGCGGCGGCGGTGCGCACCGAGGCGTGGCGCGCGCGCACGCCGGAGCAGCCGGCCGTGCTGCTCGTGCGCAACGCCACGATCTGGACGAGCGGTCCGCAGGGCGTGCTGCGCGGCGCCGACCTGCTCGTGCGCGGCGGCACCATCGCCGCGATCGGACGCGGACTGGCCGCGCCCGCGGGTGCGGTCGTGGTGGACGGCACCGGCAAGCATCTCGCCCCCGGCACGGTGGACGAGCACAGCCACGCCGCCATCCTGGGCAACGTCAACGAGTGCACCAACAACGTGACGTGCGAGGTGCGCACGCGCGACGTGGTGAACTCCGAGAGCCTCAACCTGTACCGCCAGCTCGCGGGTGGCGGCACGGTCATGCACCTGCTGCACGGCTCGTGCAACGCCATCGGCGGTCAGGCCGCGGTGATCAAGAACAAGTGGGGCGCGGCTCCCGACGAGCTGCTCGTCGCGACCGCACCGCTGTCGGTGAAGTTCGCGCTCGGTGAGAACCCCAAGCAGTCGAACTGGGGCGCGGAGCGCACGACCCGCTACCCGAAGACGCGCTCGGGCGTGGAGAACTCGATCCGCGAGGCGTTCCTGCGCGCACAGGACTACGAGCGCGCGTTCGCCGAGTTCAAGGCCGGACGGCGCGCGGTGCCGCCGCGGCGCGACCTGCAGATGGACGCGATCGCCGACATCCTCGCGGGCCGCATGCGCATCCACTGCCACAGCTACCGGCAGGACGAGATCCTCATGCTCATGCGTCTCGCCGAGTCGTTCGGGTTCCGCGTGGACACGTTCACGCACATCCTCGAGGGCTACAAGGTCGCCGACGAGATGGCGTCGCACGGCGCCTCGGCGATGGGGTTCTCGGACTGGTGGGGCTACAAGCAGGAGGTCATCGACGCGATCCCGTGGAACGGCTACCTCACGTGGGACCGCGGCGTGAACACGGGCTTCAACTCCGACAGCGACGAGCTGGCGCGTCGGCTCAACACCGAGGCGGCGAAGGCCGTGAAGTACGGTGGCGTGCCGCGCGAGGAGGCGCTCAAGTTCGTGACGCTCAACCCGGCGCGTTCGCTCGGCATCGCCGACCGCGTGGGTTCGCTCGAGGTGGGCAAGGACGCGGACTTCGCGATCTGGAGCGGCGAGCCGTTGTCGCCGTTCTCGGTCTGCGAGCAGACGTGGATCGAGGGGCGCAAGTACTTCGACCGCGCCGCCGACCTGGCCGGTCGCGCGGAACTGGCCGAGGAGCGCGCGGCGCTCATCGCCGCGGCGCGGGGTGCGGCGAGCGACGGCGCGCCGGTCGCGCGTGGCCGTGGCCCGCGCCCGCCGCGTTACCTCGAGGACACCGATCACAGCGGCAACGAGTGCGGCGAGCACATCGGTCACGTCGCGCCCTTCCTGGGCGAGGCCGATCGTCACGTGCGCGAGGAGGGTTCGCGATGAGCGGCTTCGTGCGTCACATCCGACAGGCCGTGCTGCTGTGCGCGGCGCTCGCGTTCGCCCCTGCGGCTCGCGCCGAGGTCATCGCCTTCACCGGTGGCACCGTGCACCCGGTGAGCGGCCCCGCCATCCCCAACGGCACCGTGATCGTGGACGGTACCCGCATCCTTGCGGTGGGGGCCGGGCTGCCCGTGCCCGCCGGGGCGCGGGTCGTGGACTGCACCGGGCAGCACGTCACGCCCGGTCTCGTGCACGCCAACACGGCGCTGGGGCTCATCGAGATCTCGACCGTGTCGGGCTCCGACGACACGCAGGAGACGGGCAACATCAACCCGAACCAGCGTGCCGAGATCATGTACAACCCCGACAGCGACTTCATCCCGGTCGCGCGGCTGAACGGCATCACGACCGCGCTGGTCGTGCCCGGTGGCGGTGCGGTGCGCGGCACCTCGGCGCTCATGAAGCTCGACGGCTGGACGATGGAGGACATCGCGGTCAAGGCCCCGGTGGCGCTCCACGTGCAGTGGCCGAACATGTCGCCCGTGCGCGCGTTCTGGGAGACGCGCAGCGAGGAGGAGCAGGCCAAGGCGCGCGAGGCCGCGGTGCAGGCCATCACCGACGCGTTCGAGGAGGCGCGCGCGTACGATCGTGCGCGTGCGGCCGAGGGCGTGAACGGCGTGCCGCGGCACGACCGCGACGCGCGGCTCGACGCGATGCGCAAGGCGGTGCGCGGCGAGATGCCGGTCGTGTTCCATGCCGACGCGCTGCAGCAGATCCGGGCCGTGCTGCGGTTCTGCGACCAGCAGAAGCTCAAGAACGTGATCCTGCTGGGCGGCTACGACGCGTGGCGTGTGGCCGACGAACTCAAGTCGCGCGACATCCCGGTGATCGTGGCCGGCGTGCTGGCTCTGCCCAACCGTCCGTACGAGGCGTACGACGAGGCGTTCACCGTGCCCGCCCGGCTGCACGCCGCGGGGGTGCGGTTCTGCATCGCCGACGAGGGCGGCGGCGGTGGCGCGGCCAACGCCCGCAACCTGCCGCAGCATGCCGCCATGGCCGCGGCGTTCGGGCTCGATCGCGACGAGGCGCTGCGCAGCGTGACGCTGAACGCGGCCCGCATCCTCGGCGTGGCCGACCGCGTGGGCTCGCTCGAGCCGGGCAAGCTCGCCGACCTGCGCATCACCGACGGCGACCCGCTCGAGGTCACCACGCGCTGCGTGCAGACCGTGGTGCAGGGGCGGTTGGTGCCCATGGAGTCCCGCCAGACGCGGTTGTTCGAGAAGTACGACAACCGCCCGCGCGGCCCGAAGGCGCGCAAGCGCTGAGTCGCCGCCGCACCCCGAAGCGCACGACGCCCGGCCCCGAGAGGGTCGGGCGTTCGTGTTCGTGGTGGGTGGGATGGCGCACGCTCGACCACGGGTTGGGTGATTCCGCGTCGTCGTCGCCCCGCGATCGCG
>JBEGJG010000109.1:0-9858 GCA_041184705.1 Candidatus Eiseniibacteriota bacterium | reverse complement strand
GCCTCGCGCGGGTCCACGTGGTCGGGCTGCAGGCCGTACTCGCGGATCGCCTGCTCCACGACCTCGCCCTTCACCTTGCCGTCCAGCATGAGCGCGTGCAGCGTGGCCACGACCATGTGCTCGGCGTCGATCTCGAAGTGACGACGCAGCGCATCGCGCGTGTCGCTGCGGCCGTAACCGTCGGTGCCCAGCGCCACGAAGCGGTTCGGGATCCAGCGCGCCGGCATGTCGTTGACCGACTTCATCCAGTCACTGGTCACGACGACCGGGCCCTCGGCACCCTTGAGCACCTGCGCCACGTAAGGCACGCGCGGCGTGGCGGTGGGATGCAGACGGTTCCAGCGCTCGACCGACAGCGCCTCGTTCCGCAGCTGCGACGCGCTCGTCATGCTCCACACGTCGGCCGCGACGTCCCACTTCTCGGCCAGCATGGTCTGCGCGCGCAGCGCCTGCAGCATGATGGGGCCGCTGCCGAACAGCTGCGCCTTCGTCTTCGACTTCGACTCGGACGCCCGGTAGCGGTAGAGGCCCTTGAGGATGCCCTCCTCGGCGCCCGCCACGCGCGGCGGCATGGGGTAGTCCTGGTTGAACAGGCTGATGTAGTAGAAGACGTTCTCGTCCTTCTCGTACATGCGACGCAGACCGTCCTGCACGATCGTGGCGAGCTCGAACGCGAACGCCGGGTCGTAGGCGACGCAGTTCGGCACCGCGCTCGCGAGCAGGTGGCTGTGGCCGTCCTCGTGCTGCAGGCCCTCGCCGTTGAGCGTCGTGCGACCCGCCGTGGCGCCCATGAGGAAGCCGCGGCCGCGCGCATCACCGAACGCCCAGATCTGGTCCATGGTCCGCTGGAAGCCGAACATGGAGTAGAAGATGTAGAACGGGATGGTGAACTGCCCGTGCGTGGCGTACGAGGTGCCCGCGGCGGTGAACGACGCCATCGAGCCGGCCTCGGTGATGCCCTCCTCGAGCAGCTGGCCGTCGGGCTTCTCGGTGTACGAGAGCACGAGCTTCGAATCCACCGGATCGTACTTCTGGCCGAACGGCTGGTAGATGCCGACCTCGCGGAACAGCACCTCCATGCCGAACGTGCGCGCCTCGTCGGGGATGATCGGGACGACACGCTTGCCGTAGTTGGGGTCGCGGATGAGGTTGCGCAGCATCTTGCCGAACACCATCGTCGTCGAGACCGCCTGCGCCTCGCCGGTTCCGCCGTCGAACTCGGTGAACGCCTTGGGAGAGGCCGGCGGCAGCGGCTTGCTGCGCACGACGCGCTTGGGCAGCGAGCCGCCCAGCGCGCGGCGCCGCTCGAGCAGGTACTGCACCTCGGGGCTGTTCGCGCCGGGGTGGAAGAACGGCGCCTCCTTGAGCTTCTTGTCCGAGATGGGCAGCTCGAGCGTGTCGCGGAACTTCGTCAGCTCCTCGAGGTCGAGCTTCTTCTTGTTGTGCGTCATGTTGCGGGCCTCGGCGCCCGAGCCGAGCGTCCAGCCCTTCACGGTCTTCGCCAGGATCACCGTGGGCTGACCCTTGTGCGACACCGCCGCCGCGTAGGCCGCGTACAGCTTCTGGTAGTCGTGGCCGCCGCGACGCAGCTTCTTGATCTGGTCGTCGCTGAGGTGCTCGACGATCTTGTGCAGGCGCGGGTCCGAGCCGCAGAAGTGCTGGCGGATGTACGAGCCCGACTCGGTCACGTACTTCTGCCAGTCGCCGTCCACGGTCTCGTTCATGCGCTCGACCAGCGCGCCCTCGTAGTCCTTGGCGAGCAGCTCGTCCCACTCGCGCGCCCAGATGACCTTGATGACGTTCCAGCCCGCGCCGGTGAACACGGCCTCGAGCTCCTGGATGATCTTGCTGTTGCCGCGCACGGGACCGTCGAGGCGCTGCAGGTTGCAGTTGATGACGAACGTGAGGTTGTCGAGACCCTCGCGCGCCGCGATCGTCAGCGCGCCGGTCGCCTCGGGCTCGTCCGTCTCGCCGTCGCCGAGGAACGCCCACACGCGCGAGTTCGAGGTGTCCGCGAGGCCGCGCGCCGCGAGGTAGCGGTTGTAGCGGGCCTGGTAGATGGCCGAGATGGGGCCCAGGCCCATGCTGACCGTGGGGAACTCCCAGAAGTCGGGCATGAGGCGCGGGTGCGGGTAGCTCGACAGGCCCTGACCCGGCACGCTCTCGCGGCGGAAGTGCTCGAGCTGCGCCTCGCTGAGACGGCCCTCGAGGAACGCGCGCGAGTACATGCCCGGCGCGGCGTGGCCCTGGTAGAAGATCTGGTCGCCCGAGCCGCCGTCGTCCTTGCCGCGGAAGAAGTGGTTGAAGCCCACCTCGTAGAGGCTCGCGGCCGAGGCGTAGGTCGAGAGGTGGCCACCGAGACCGGGGAAGTTGTTGTTGCCGCGCAGCACCATGGCCACGGCGTTCCAGCGCACGATGCGGCGGATGCGCTTCTCCATCTCCTCGTTGCCGGGGAACGGCGGCTCCTGCTCGGGCGAGATGGTGTTGATGTAGCGCGACTGCACGAGGCCCGGCAGGCCCACGTGCAGCTGGCGCGCGCGACGCAGCACGCGGCGCATGAGGAAGTCGGCGCGCTCGCGGCCCTGGGCCCCGACGACGCCGTCGAGGGCCTCGATCCACTCCGTCGTCTCGACCGGGTCGCTGTCCGGGAGCTGGCGCTTGAAGCCCGTGTTGAGGTTGAGCTGGAAGCGCTCGGACTCGCGGCGGTCCTTCTGCGTGACGGGGTCCGTCTTGGCGATGCTCATGTCGGTCCTGTGCTGCCGCCCTGACGTGGCGGCTTGACGGCCCGCGGGCCTTTACGGGGCGCGAGGTTCGCGCCCGCTCCGGCCGAGGCCGGGAGGCGTGCGGGGCAAGGCGGTGATGGGGGTTCGCACCCGTCAGAATAGCGAGCCGGGCGCACGGGTCAAACCGGCGCGGGTGGTCCTCGCGAGGGGGGCGGCGGCGGTCCCGGACCCTTCGCACGGGGCCGTCGAGGGCCCCGTCCGCGACGGTCCCGTGCGCGGTCCGAGCCGCCACCGCTTCGTTCGCGGGAGGGTCGTCGTATGCTGGCGGCGTCCCGTCCGCCCGCCCGTCACCTCCCTTTCCCGGAGACCCGCGATGGCCGCCTCGCCCCGACTCGTTCCCGTCCACCCCGCCCGTCGTGGCGCCCGACCGATCGCCGCCGAGGACCTGTGGGTGACCCCTCGCGTGGGCTCACCGTCGCCGTACCCCGACGGTTCCGCGCTGGTGGTGCCCGTGACGCAGTGGGACCTCGAACGCAACGAGGCGCGCACGCGGTTCCATCGCGTGCCGGTCGCAGGCGGCACCCCGGTGCCGCTCACCTCGCCCGACCAGTCCGCGGCCGAGCCGCGCGTCTCGCCCGACGGACGCTGGCTGGCGTTTACGCGCCGCGACGACGACAAGCGACCGCAGCTCATGGTGATGCCGCTCGATGGTGGCGAGGCGCGCCGTCTCACCGATCTCCCGCTCGGCTGCGGCGACCCGCGCTGGCTGCCCGACGGCAGCGGTCTGGTGGTGGTCGCACAGCTCATCAAGGGTCACCTCACGATCGAGGCCACGGCCACCGAACTCGAGCGGCGTGCCGAGGACCCGGTGCGCGCGCAGGTCACCGAGGATCGCGTTTACCGCTTCTGGGACACGTGGCTCACCACGGGCGAGGTGCCGCACCTGTTCGTGGTCCCGCTCGCGGGCGGGGAGCCGCGCGACCTCATGCCCGAGTCCGAGGCGTGGTTCGACTGGATGGACCCCGCGGGCCAGTACGACCTGAGTCCCGACGGGCGCGACGTGGCGTGGGCCGCGAGCGTGTTCGACGAGCGGCGTTCACTGCTGCTGTCGCGCATCTTCACCGCGCCGGTCGCGGGCGGTCCGGTGCGCTGTCTGACGCCCGACCATCCGGCCGACGCGCTGCGTCCGCGCTGGTCGCCCGACGGCCGCACGCTGCTCTACGGCATGACGCACGACATCGAGTTCTACGCCGACCGCGTGCGCCTGATGCGCGTGGACCGCGCGAGCGGCACGCACACCGAGTGGTTGGGGGACTGGGACCACTCGCCCATGCACTGGGAGTGGACGTCCGACGGTCGCGTGGTGTTCGAGGCCGATCACGACGGTCGCCTCAAGGCGTTCGTGTGGGACGGCACCGGTGAGCCGCGCGAGCTCACCACGACCGGCAGCGTCTCGGGCACCGTGCCGCTCGCGGGCGGTCGCGTGGCGTTCCAGCACCAGTCGCTCGCATCCCCCGCCGAGGTGTGCGTGCTGCCGCTCGCCGGCGGCACGCCTGCGCCGATCACCTCGTTCACGCGCGAGGCCACCGCGCTCCACCACACCGGCGAGGTGTTGGAGATGCGCTACGAGGGCGCGCGCGGGGCGCAGGTGCAGATGTTCGTGATCCTGCCGCCCGACCACGAGCCCGGTCGCCGTCACCCGCTCGTGCACCTGGTGCACGGCGGACCGCACGGCTCGTTCGGCGACCAGTGGCACGCGAGGTGGAACGCGCAGGCGTTCGCGGCGCCGGGGCAGGTGGTCGCGCTGGTGAACTTCCAGGGTTCCACCGGGTGGGGGCAGGACTTCGCGCAGCGCATCCAGGGTGAGTGGGCCGCACGGCCGTTCGAGGACCTCATGCGCGCCACCGACGCGCTCGTGGCGAGCGGACTGGTGGACGAGTCGCGCATGGCGGTGACGGGTGGCAGCTACGGCGGCTACATGGCGAGTTGGGTGGCGGGGCACACCGACCGCTTCCGCTGCATCGTGAACCACGCCGGCGTGTGCGACCTCACCGGCCAGTACGCGAGCGACGTCACGCAGGGGCGCGGACGTGCCGCGGGCGGCGAGGTGTGGGACGGGCTCGAGCGACAGGACGCGTGGTCGCCCATCCGGTTCGCGCGCGACATGCGCACGCCCATGCTGATCGTGCACGGCGAGCGCGACTACCGCGTGCCGGTGGGGCAGGGCCTGCTCCTGTACGGCGTACTCAAGGCCAAGGGCGTGCCGGCGCGGCTCGTGTACTTCCCCGACGAGAACCACTGGGTGCTCAAGCCGCGCAACTCGCTGCTGTGGTACGGCGAGGTGCTGGGCTGGCTCGATCGCTGGTTGCGCGGCTAGCGGCTCACTCGACGGGAGCGGTGCGCTCGGCGTCGCGGCGCCGTCGCACCGACGCGTCGCGCATGAGCACGGCGGCCACGTGCGCGCCCACGAACGTGAGCACGAGCATGCTCATGAGGTTGTGGGCCGCGCTCACCAGCGCGGGGTAGGGCACCGCGTCGGCGCGACCCGCGACCACGCGCAGCTCCCACCACGGCCACGCCAGCACGTAGCCGGTGCCGAGCGTGAGCACCATGGAGAGCCCGGCGATGAGCCCCAACGCGTGGTCGAGTCGCGACCGCCATGGCGCCACGCGTCGCCAGTGCCCCCACTGGTACACGGCGTACACCAGCGTGAGCGCTGCGCCCACCACGACGTGCAGCGTCTCGCCCGGCGTGACGCCGGCGACCAGTCGCGCCACGAAGATCACCAGCCCGCCCACGGCCTCGAACACCAGCAGTGCCCACAGCGCCACGAGCGACGGGGCGCGCAGGCGGCGATCGCGCGGCGAGGGAGCGTTCAAGGGACGTGGACTCGGCGCGGTCAGACCAGGTAGCGCAGCACGAAGATGAGTTCGCCCGAGCCGATGCTGATCGTCCACAGCACGAGGAACGTCCACATGAGGCGCGGATGGTCGCGGAAGAACCAGCGGCCCTGACGCGCCTCCTGATGCGCGAGCGTGCCCAGCACCACGAACACCAGATAGGCGACCAGCGACAGCAGTCCGTGCGCGGCGTACATGGCCTTCATGCCGGTGGACAGCACCTCGTGCGCCCCGGGTGCGGTCGCGGCCGCGCTGCGGTTCGCCATGTACATGACGTTCACGAGCGCTTCGAACAACGCCACGACGAGGAACAGCGCGAACGGGAACGGACGGCGGTTCCAGTTGCGGTGCACCACGAACAGCACGCCCGCGGTGACGAACAGCTCGCTCACCGCGGAGAAGATCGAGAACGGCGGGATGGGAGGGGTCATGCCAGCAGCCTAGCGGGGGCGCGGAACGGTCACAACGCGCCCCCGATGCGCTAACCTGTGTGCATGCCGCTGCCCGAACACCTCCGCCGCCTGCTCGCCGAGTGCGACGTCGAGACCTATCGCGGGTCCGGCCCCGGCGGGCAGCATCGCAACAAGACCGAGTCGGCCGTGCGCATGACGCACCGCCCGAGCGGGATCGTGCGCGTGGGCACCGAGCACCGCTCGCAGCTGCGCAACCGCCTGCTGGCGCTCGAGCGCATCCATCGCGCGCTCGAGGCGAAGCGTCGGCGCGTGAAGCCGCGCGTCGCCACGCGCCCGGGGCGTGCGGCGGTGGCGCGCCGGCTCGACGCCAAGGCCAAGCAGGGTGCGCGCAAGGCCGAGCGCCGCCGCCCGGTGCGCGACGAGTAGCGTTCTCCCGCGAGGGCGTGCGGTGGGGGCTACCAAAAGACCATGCCCGTTTGCGTAGTACTACGGAGTGACCACGCCCCCTTCGGCACTCTAGATTCCGGGGTCGCGGCCGTGCTGTGGGCCGCCCGGGGCGCGTCGCGCCCCAGCCGACGCGGGGAGGGGTACGTCCTCGCGAGTCCCGTCGTTCCCGCGCGCCGTGTCGGCGCGCGTCGAGTCGCACTCCCGGAAAGGATCCCGATGAGCCCGTCCCGTCCCGCTGCCCGCGTCCTCGCCCTGGCGCTCGCGTTCGCCGCGTTCACCGCGTCGAACTCGCACGCCGCCAACTCGGCGTTCGCCGACACGAGCAAGCCCGTCACGTTCCTCAAGGAGACGGTCGTGACCGGCGCGCGCTACCCGCGTGCGTACTACGAGTCGCCGCAGGCGCTGTCGTTCCTGTCGAAGGCGCAGCTGCGCGACATGGCGCCGGCGGTGATCGGCGACGCGCTGCAGTCGCTGCCCGGCGTGGACAACTCCAAGGACAGCCCGTGGGAGCAGCGCGTGCGTGCTCATGGACGGCATGCCCATGAACAGCGCGCGCGGTAACGGTCCGCACCCGTCGCTCGTGGCCGCACCGCTCATCGAGCGCGTCGAGGTGGTGCGCGGTCCGTCGTCGGTCTCGTACGGCTCGGACGCCATCGGCGGCGCGGTCAACATCATCACGCGCGAGGCCCTGCCCGCGCCCGACGGTCGCGCGAGCGGCGTGCGCGGCAACGCGCAGTTGGGCGGCGGCTCGGCCGAGGCCGCGTTCGGCGGGCAGGTGACGGTGCAGCCCTACGTGGGGCGCCTCGGCCTGCTCGTGTCGGCCGGCTGGCGCGACGCGAACGACTTCAGCACCCCCTCGGGCAAGGTGTCGAACTCGCAGTACGAGGAGCGCAACGCCTCGTTCGGTGCGCGCTACGATTTCACGCCGCACCTCACGCTGCGCGCGGGCTACCAGGGCTACCGCGGCAAGGACATCGGCATCCCCGGTCTGTCGTTCGCGTTCCCCGGCGCGTCGCAGGACTTCCTCTTCAACTACTACGACCGCGATCTCACGCACGTCACGCTGGACAACCGCTACCCCGACGCGTGGCTCGAGAACACGCGCATCCGCGTGTACCACCAGCGTGAGCGCCGCAACTTCTTCTCGACCCAGGAGCTGTCCGCGTTCCAGTTCGGTTCGTTCGGCGTGCCGCCGGTGCCGGGTGCGGTCGGCGCGATCACCGATCAGGACCGCTTCTTCGACCTCGACACCTACGGTGCGCAGATCCAGCTCACCTCGAAGAAGCACTCGGGCTACCGCTGGACCGCGGGCCTCGACGCGGCGTCGGATCGCACGAGCGGTAACAACGTGCGTCGTCGCACCTACCTGTTCTCGGGCGCCGGTGGCGCGGTGACGCCCGGCCCCACGTCGGTGCGCACCACGCAGTCGGTCCCGAACGGTACGTTCGACAACTACGGCGCGTACTTCCAGAACGAGTTCTACATGACGCGCGAGCTCACGCTCACCACCGGCGCGCGCTGGAACCAGTACCGCTACCACGCCAAGGCGGGTCCGATCTCGCCGGGCTTCAGCTTCGCCGACACCTCGGCCGACAATGGCGCGTTCTCGGGTTCGGTGGGTCTGGTGTGGCAGCCCGTGACGGACCTGCACCTGTCGGCCAACGTCTCGAGCGGTTACCGCCAGCCCAACGCGCAGGACCTGTTCTTCGACGGCGCCGCGAGCGTGGGCTACGTGGTGGGCAACCCGGAGCTCGAGCCCGAGCGCGCGCTGTCGTACGACCTCGGTGCGCGCTGGTCGGTGGGACGCGCGGCCCTCTCGGGCAACCTGTTCCTGTCGTACTACGAGAACCTCATCGACGCGCTGCCGGTGCCGCCGGTGCCGCAGTCGTTCGGGCAGCCCACGTACCGCTACGCGAACCGCTACGCGAACATCGCCACCGCGCGCACGTACGGTGCGGAGTTCGAGGGCGAGACCGCGTTCGCCGACGACTTCCTGGCGCGCGCCACGATCGCGACCACGGTGGGTGAGATCACGAGCGCCGACGCGATCGCGCTGCTCTACGGCGTGCCGGGCCAGGACCGTGCGCCGCTCGGCGGTGTGCCGCCGGCGAAGGGCACGTTCAGCGTGCGCTGGAACGAGCCGGGCTCGCGCGGGTTCCTCGAGGCGGGTTCGCGCTGGTCGTGGCGCACCAACCGCCTGCCGCTGCCCACGCCGGGTGTGGGTCAGCTGACCGCCTTCAAGAAGGAGTGGATCGTGGCCGATATCACCGCTGGGGTGCGATTCACGCAGCGGCTGCGCGCCACGCTGGGCGTGCGCAACGTGACCGACCGCACCTACCGTCAGCCGCTGGGTTCGCTCGACGAGCCCGGTCGCTCGTTCTTCATGACGCTGTCGTCCGACTACTGAGAGGTCCATGGGCATAGGGCCGTTCCGGCAATCCGTCACGGCGCTGGGGATCGCGATCCTCGGCGCCGTCGGCGTACCCGCCGCGCTCGCCGAGGTGCCGCCGAGCGCGGTGCCCGACGCCGCGACCGTCGTGCGCGCGGGGTTCCTGCCCGCTGCGCACGAGGACTCGCTCGTGACCGGCGCCACGCCGCTCGAGCGCGTGGCGGTGCTGGGACAGCTCGACGCGCTGGTGGCCACGACCGGCGACAGCGTGCGCGCGCTGCCGGCCGCGTGCCTGTCGGCGTACCTGCTGCTCGGCGGCGAGTTCGCCACGGTGGCGCGCGCGCTCGACGTGCCGACCACGTTCACGTTCGGCCACGTGCATCGCGTGCAGGAGGCGCTGCTGCATGCGGCCGACCGCGACGGCGAGCCCGGTGTGACGGCCGCGGGCGTGGCGATGTACGACACCGCCGACGTGCTGTTCGACTGGAGCATGCGCGGCAACGACGAATCGCACCGTGGACGCGCGACACCGAGTGGCGGCGCGCCGACCGCGTGGTGCCCTTGATCGCCGAGGACCCGACGCGCGTGTTCCTGGTGGGGCTGTGGCGCGATCCGGACACCGGTGAGCTGCTGCCGCTGCCCGAGGGGGCGAACGAGAACCACTGGGTGCTGGTGGTGTGGCACGCCGACGCGTTCCACGCGATCGACCCGTGGCGGGTGACGGGCGAGAGCGGTCTGGTGCGTCTGTCCGACGACACCGCGGCCACGCTGCTGCTCGAGACCCCGAACACGGTGTACTGGCTGCGTCGCGGGCGCTGATCGCACCCGCAGCCCTCGACGCGGTTCGCCCCGTCCGCGCCGGGCGCGCGTAAGGGTGCCTGCGGCCCGTCCCTGCCGCGCGGGCTGAACCCGGTCGGGACCGCGCCCGGCCCCCCGGCAGAGCCGCGTCCGGCCCTGGCCGCGCATGGAAGGCCCGCCCGGGCTGT
>JBEGJG010000108.1:0-7141 GCA_041184705.1 Candidatus Eiseniibacteriota bacterium | reverse complement strand
GCGCGCTCGGCGAGCTCAAGGCCGCCGGTCACCGCGTGCGTTCGGTCAAGGACGAGCTTCGCGACAACGTCATCGCCCGTCTGCGCGCACGCCGACCGTTGTTCCCCGGCGTGCTCGGCTACGAGCACACCGTCGAGCCGCAGATCGTCAACGCGCTGCTGTCGCGCCACGACTTCATCCTGCTCGGGTTGCGCGGACAGGCGAAGACGCGGCTGCTGCGCTCGCTCGTGCAGTTCCTCGACGAGTGGGTGCCCGCGATCGACGGCTGCCCGCTGCACAGCGACCCGTACGTGCCGCTCACGCACGCGGCGCGTGTGGTGCTCGAGACGCACGGCGACGCCACGCCCATCCGCTGGCTGCACCGCGACGAGCGCTACCAGGAGAAGCTGGCCACGCCCGATGTGACGATCGCCGACCTCATCGGCGACCTCGACCCCATCAAGGCCGCGTCGCTCAAGCTCGACTACTCCGACGAGCGCGTCATCCACTACGGCATCATCCCGCGCTCGAATCGTGGCCTGTTCGCGATCAACGAGCTGCCCGATCTGCAGCCGCGCATCCAGGTGGGTCTGCTGAACCTGCTCGAGGAGAAGGACTTCCAGATCCGCGGTTTCCCCGTGCGCATCCCGCTCGACGTCGCCATGGTGTTCTCGGCCAACCCCGAGGACTACACGAACCGCGGCAACATCATCACGCCGCTGCGCGACCGCATCTCGTCGCAGATCCTCACGCACTACCCGCTCACGCGCGACATCGGCGTGGCGATCACCGGACAGGAGTCGTGGCTCGAGCGCGCCTCGGGTGTCGAGGTGCGCGTGCCCGCGCTCATGCGCGAGCTGGTGGAGGAGGTCGCCATCCAGGCGCGCGCCAGCGAGTACGTGGACCAGAACTCGGGCGTCTCGGCGCGACTCACCATCGCGCTGCTCGAGAACGTGGTGAGCAACGCCGAGCGTCGTGGCCTCGTGAACGGCGAGCGCACCGTGACCACGCGCGTCTGCGATCTGCAGGCGGCGGTGAGCGCGGTGAGCGGTAAGGTCGAACTGGTGCTCGAGGGCGAGCAGGAGGGTGCGCTCAACGTGGCGCGCGCGCTGCTCGGCAAGGGCGTGAAGTCGCTGTTCGGGCAGCGTTTCCCCGACGCGTTCAAGCCTCGGCGCAAGCGCCGGGGTGCGACCCCGCCCGAGGGCGAGGACGAGCCGCAGTCGGCCAACGCGTATCGCCCGGTCGTCGAGTGGTTCGCCGCCGGCCATCACCTCGCGCTCGGGGACGACCTCACCGAGGAGGCGTTCGCCACCGAGCTCCGCCGCGTGGACGGGCTCGCGGCGATCGTGGATCGCCACCTCGAGCCCACCGATCCGGCCGATCTCGTGCTGGGCATGGAGCTGGTGCTCGAGGGCCTGCACCAGAACAGCATGCTGTCGCGCGAGCGCACCGATCAGGGCGGCGTGGGCTACAAGGACATGCTCAACCAGATGCTGTCGGGGCTGGGCGAGGACTGAGCGCGCCGTGCGCTTCGACTACCGCAAGTGGCAGGGGCCGCGGCCCGGCGACGAGGCGTTCCGTCGTCAGCTCATGGACATCTACCGTAACCTGCTGCTGCAGACCGGGGGCGACGCCGACGAGGCCCTGAAGTGGATGGAGCACTTCGGGCAGCAGTACGGGTTCTTCAACGACGCGTTCGGCCTCGACGACTTCAAGCGCATGCTCGAGGAGTCGGGCGAGGTCGAACGGCGCGGCCAGGGGTTCGCCATCACCCCGAAGGGTGAGCGACGCATCCGGCAGGACTCGCTCAACGAGATCTTCTCGTCGCTCGCGGCCGGTGGCGTGGGTGACCACCGCACGCCGGTGGCCGGTGCGGGCGGCGAGCGGTTGTCGGAGACGCGCGGCTACCAGTTCGGCGACGACCTCGCGAACCTCGACCCCATCGCCTCGGTGAGCAACGCGGTCAAGCGTGGCGGGATCGACGACCTCTCGGTGCAGGAGGACGACCTCGAGGTGTACGAGCAGGAGCACCTGTCGGCCTGCGCCACGGTGCTCATGGTGGACGTGAGCCACAGCATGATCCTGTACGGCGAGGACCGCATCACCCCCGCCAAGCGCATCGCGTTGGCGCTCTCGCAGCTCATCCGCACGCGCTACCCCAAGGACACGCTCGACGTGGTGCTGTTCGGCGACGACGCGGCGCAGGTGCCCGAACGCGACCTGCTGCGCATCCAGGCCGGGCCCTACCACACGAACACCAAAGCCGGCCTGCAGCTGGCGGGCCGCATCCTCGCGGGCCGCAAGGGTGTGAACAAGCAGGTGTTCATGATCACCGACGGCAAGCCGTCGTGCATCCGGGAGTACGGACGGCTCTACAAGAACCCGTTCGGACTCGACCCGCGCATCGTGAACAAGACGCTCGAGGAGGCGGCGTGGCTGCGCCGCAAGCGCATCACGGTCACCACGTTCATGCTCGCCGCCGACGGTGCGCTGCTCGATTTCGTGCGCCGGCTCACCGAGGTGAACCAGGGTCGTCTGTACGAGACCGACCTGCAGAACGTCGGCACGTACGTGTTCCGCGACTTCGTCCGCAATCGTCGCAAGCGGGTGCGCTGAGTCCACTCGGCGTTTGACGCCGCGGCCGCGGCTTCGCCAGACTCCCTCCATGGCACGGCTCCAGCGTGGAGCGGTGCGTTCCCCCGGAGGTTCGCGTGACCCTCGAGAAGACCGCGTCCGGTCGTGTGTTCGGTGATGTCGGGCTGCTGCTGCTGCGCGTGTGCGCGTCGGCGTTCATGATGACGCACGGCTACCCCAAGCTCATGAAGCTGCTGGCCGGGGGCGAGATCCAGTTCATGGACTTCCTCGGGCTCGGCACGCAGGTCTCGCTGGCGCTCGCGGTGGTGGGGGAGTTCGTGGCACCCGCGTTCATCCTGGTGGGACTGTTCACGCGTTGGGCGGCGATCCCGGCGGCCTTCACCATGGCGGTCGCGGCCTTCCTGGCGCACGCCGGCGATCCGTTCGGCGACCGCGAGATGGCGCTGCTGTACCTGACGCTCTTCACGACCATCGGGCTCGTCGGTCCGGGGCGGTTCTCGATCGACGCGCATCGTCCATGAGCGGCGGAGTGAAGGGGATGCGCGGGGTCGCTCGTGCCCTCCCGATCGTCGTCGCGCTGTCCGTGTCGTCATGGATCCCCGCGGCACGTGCCGCCGAGTCGGCCACCGGGTGGGTCACGAAGGGCGTCGTGGGGTTGTCGCTCACCCAGTCCGCCTACAGCGCGAACTGGAACGGCGGGGACCGTGGCAGTTGGGTGTGGGTCGCACGCTTCGACGCGTCGGCCGAGCGTGCGTTCGGTCCACGCTTCCATCTCGCGAACACGCTGGCCCTCAGTTACGGCCAGACGAGCCAGCAGCAGGAGGACCCGGCCGACCCGACGCGTCGGGTGTGGGAGCCGCCCAGCAAGACGAACGACCGCATCGCGTTCGAGAGCGTGGGGCGTTTCACGCTGTCGGCCCCGGTCGATCCCTACGCCTCGCTGCGTGCGGAGTCGCAGTTCCTCGACCAGTCGCAGCCCAACGGCAACCTGTCGCTGAACCCCGTGCGCACCACCCTCAGCGCCGGCGTGGCGCGCGTGTTCGTGAAGCGCGACGACCGCGAGGTCATCGGTCGCATCGGTGTGGGCGGTCGCATCGCGGCCGGGCGCGATTACACGGAGGCGCCGCCCTCGTCGCGCACGGCGTCGTACCGCAACGGGGACGCCGGGCTCGAGTGGGTGACCACCGCGTCGGGGCCCCTCGTACCGGACCGGCTGCGCTTCCAGGGGCGACTCAGCGTGTTCCAGCCCCTGTGGTACTCGGACACCGACGCGCTCGAGCGCTACGACGAGGTGGCCGCAGCGGCCCAGCCGGGGCATCGCGCCATCGCCTCGTACTGGCGCACGCCCGACGTGGATCTGGAGGGCACGTTCACGGCGCGCATCACCGCGCTGCTCGGCGTCGAGCTGTCGGCTCGCTTGGTGTACGACCGCTTCGACACCTCGGGGCGTCTCGACACGGCGCAGGATCCCGCGGTCCTGCTCCCGCAGGTCGAGCGCCGGGTGCGGCGTGCGGGGCAGTTGCGGCAGAATCTCGCCATCGCGCTCACGCAGCGATTGTTCTGAGCGGGCAACGTGGAAACGCGAGGGGCCGCCTCCTGGTGGGAGGCGGCCCCTCGTGCGTGCGACACGGTCACTTCGTGGGCGTCTGGGCCTGCAGCATCTCCTTCATGGCGCCCAGCGAGCCCATGGTGCCCGCGGCCTCGTAGGGCAGGAACACCACCTTCTCGGCGCCGCCCGCGATCTGCCCGAGCGACTCGAGGTACTTCTGCGCGATGAGGTACTGCGCCGGGTTCGACGAGCCGCCGGCGAGCGCCTGCGCGACGACGCGGATGGCCTGCGCCTCGGCCTCGGCCACGCGCAGACGCGCCTCGGCTTGGCCCTCGGCGTGCAGGATGGCGGACTGCTTCTGGCCCTCGGCGCTCACGATCGCCGACTGCTTCTGACCCTCGGCACGCAGGATGGCCGCCGACTTCTCGCCTTCAGCGGTGGTGACGACGGCGCGGCGCGTGCGCTCGGCCGTCATCTGCTTCTCCATCGTGAGCTTGATCTCCTCGGGCGGATTGATGTTCTTCAACTCGACGCGGATGATCTTCACGCCCCACGGTCCGGTGCTCTGGTCGAGCGCGGCGCGGATCTGCGTGTTGATGTTGTCGCGCGAGGTCAGCGTGTGGTCGAGGTCGAGTCCGCCGATGACGTTGCGCAGTGCGGACAACGTGAGCTGCTCGAGACCCCACTTGAGGTTCGAGACCTCGTAGGTCGCCTTCACCGGATCGAGGATGATGTAGTAGATGACCGCATCCACCTCCATGGTCACGTTGTCGCGCGTGATCACGGGTTGCGGCGCGATCTGGCTGATCTGCTCGCGCAGGTCCACCTTGGAGCGCACGGCGTCGAAGAACGGCACGATGACGTTGAGACCGGCCTCGGCCGTGTTCCGGTAGCGCCCCAGGCGCTCGATGATGAGCGCCTCCTTCTGCGGCACGATGCGCACGGAGCGGCTCAGCACGATGAGGGCGAGGATCACGAGGCCCAGCACGACGAACTGCATGGCGTGTTCCTTTCCGGGTGGGTGGGTCGGCCCCTCGGGGCCGACGACGATCACGAACGGTGGGTTTCGACCACGAGCACGACGCCGTCCTGCGCGCGAACCACGACCTCGGTGCCGACCGTGATGGGGTCGGCGGCGCGTGCGGCCCAGTCGGAGCCCGCCACGGTGACGCGGCCCGTGCCCGTGACGGGGTCCACCGCCTCGGTGACGAGGGCGCGGTGGCCGACGAGCGCGGCCGAGACGGGCGGCAGGCCCGGTGCGGGCGCGACCTTGGCGATCAGGCGCGGTCGCACGAACACCAACAGCAACACGAGCGTGACCACGAACGCCACCAGTTGCACGGCGAGCGGGGCCCCCAGTGCGGCGGCCAGTGCGGCGGGCAGCACCGCGACGGAGATGAAGATGAAGCCGAAGACCGGGCTCAGCACCTCGACCGCGGCGGTCGCGATGCCGACCGCGATCCACACGGCCCAGGCAGGGAACGAGTTCGGGTCCATGGGCCCTCCTTGCTCACAAGGATAGCGCAACACGGAACGCGCCGTGCGCCGCATGGTCCCATGCGACCACTCCCGGGGTCGCCGATGCGCGAGAAACCGTTCGGCGTGAATATGAACGGCGATCGTAACGCCGGTTTGACGATGATTTCACGCTGCGGACACGCATGCCCTGCTACCTTGCGCGCGTCGTTCCATCCACCCCCACACATCCACGGAGGGAAGTCGTGCCGAGTTCGAAGCCCCGTACCACGAAGACCACGAAGACCACCAAGACCCCGTCGTCCACCACGACCCGCAAGGTCGTCGCCCGTCCGGCCACCAAGACGGCCGCGACGAGCACCACCGCGATCAAGCGTGCGCGCGCCACGGTGGCGCCCGCGCCGTCGAGCGCGTCCGTGTTCACGCACCAGGACGTGGCGCTGCGGGCGCACGACCTCTACGTGCGTTCGGGACACGAAGGCCACCGTCACGTGGAGTTCTGGCTCGAGGCCGAGCGGCAGCTGCGCGACGGCGTCTCGTTCGACTGACGCACCGTGATGACGTGACGACCCCGGCGGGCGCGAGCCTGCCGGGGTCGTCGTCGTTCGGTGCGAACGAGGGGTTCAGCGCACGCGAGCGATCCGCAGCGTAGCGGTGGCCTCGGGGGTGCGTGCCCGCACCAGATAGAGCCCGGCGGGCGTGATGCGACCCGCCTCGTCTCGGCCGTCCCAGCGCAGCGCGTGCGCGCCGACGGCGCGAGCTCCCTGCGCGAGCGTGCGCACGCGGCGACCGCTCACGTCGAGCACCTCGACCGTGACGTCGCCCTCGCGGGCGAGCGCGAACGTCACCACGGTCCCGTCGCGGAACGGGTTCGGGGTGCTCGCGAGCGCGAGCGTGGTCGGGCGCGGTCGGGGCGGGGCCGACAGCGACGCGTCGATCGTCGCGTACTGCACGCCCGGCACGGTCTTGAGCGAGAACGGTGTGTAACCCATCGGTGCGGTGCCGGGCGCGAGCGGCGGCAGGAACTGGGTGCCGAACTGCCCGTCGGGCCGCACGATCGTGGCGAGCAGCTTGAGCGATGCACCGGGCCCGTCGCGTCCGAGGTCGGCCCACGGCAGCAGGGCCTCGAACCCGCTGGTCGCGGTGGCGGCACCGGTGGCGCTCGTGTTCGTGACGCCCCCGGTGTTCGCGTTGCTCAGCGATGCGAGCAGACCCGCGGGGTTGCTGCCCCCGGAGAGCGCGGGCTGAGCGCTGCCCACGACGCCGCTGCCGAGGTAGCGCTTCGAGCCCCCGCCGCCGGTCGCGAGCGTGAACAGGTCGAGGTACAGGTTCCCGCCGAACGCGTTCACCCACAGGCAGAGGTCGGGCGCGAACCCGGTGTCGAACCCGAGTCCGTTGGCCTGCGGCATGCCCGCCGGGGGCTGCGGGAACGACGCGGTCGCGAGCGAGTCCTGCCCGCCCGCGGCGGTGTCGAGGAACAGTGCGAGCGCGCTGCCGTCGGTCGCGAGGTTGCCCGTGATGCCGATCGCGAGGCCCTCGGTG
>JBEGJG010000107.1:0-7878 GCA_041184705.1 Candidatus Eiseniibacteriota bacterium | reverse complement strand
CCTCCGCCTCGGCGGCCGAACTGGACGCCCTGCCGGGCATCGGCCCGGTGCTCGCCGCCCGGATCGTGGCCCACCGCGACCGGCACGGACCGTTCCGCTCGCCCGACGAACTGCTCGCCGTGCCGGGCATCGGGCCTCGGCTGCTGGAGCGGATCCGGCCCCGATTGCGGGCGGGACGGTCGTCCGGGCCCTGACCCTCCGTGCGTCCTGCACGGAATCCTGCCCTCGACCGTGCGGAATTCGCTTCAGGCCCGATGGGGCCCCGCCCGATAACGACGGCGAGTGCGGTCCCGTGCCGTCGTGCGATACGCGACGGCGCGTGGGCATGCGGGTTGCGTGTCCGACGTGTCCCATCGTGCGTGTGCGTCCCCCCGAACGGGTGGGCGTGGGCGCCAGTCCGGGGAGAGACGTGGTCGAAGACCTCAGCGTGAAGCTCCTCCAGGCCCACCTGGTGGACCAGACGGCCCTCGAGAAGGCAGCCCTCCAGCAGAAGACGGCGGGCGGCACCCTCGCGGGCAATCTGGTCAAGATCGGTGCGCTCACCGAGGAGCAGCTGCTCGACTTCCTCTCGAAGCTTTACGGCTGCCCCGCCATCGACCTCAAGGGGTTCGAGCCCGATCCGGCACTCACGCGCCTGCTCCCCGGTGACGTGGCCAGCAAGTTCATGGCGCTGCCGGTCTCCAAGAGCGGCCGCCGCCTCGTGGTGGCGCTGGCGAACCCGTCCAACATCTTCGCGATCGACGACATCAAGTTCATCACGGGCTACGACGTCGAGCCGCGCGTCGCCTCGGACGCCGCCATCAAGAAGGCACTCGACCGGGCCTACGACTCGGCCGGCACCATGGCCGACGTCATGAAGAACTTCGAGGACGACCTCGCGGTCGTCGAGGAGGAGGACGCGCCGGCGGAGTCCGACGGGCTCGGGCAGGTGGACGAGGCCCCGATCGTGAAGCTGGTGAACTCCCTCATCGGCGACGCCGTCCGCAAGGGCGCCTCCGACATCCACATCGAGCCGTACGAGAAGTCCATGCGGGTGCGCTTCCGTATCGACGGCGCGCTGCAGGAGATGATGGCGCCGCCCTACAAGTACAAGGCGGCCATCACCTCGCGCCTCAAGATCATGGCCGACCTCGACATCGCCGAGCGTCGCGTGCCGCAGGACGGCCGCATCAAGATCAAGGTGCTCAACCGCAGCATCGACCTGCGCGTCAACTCGCTGCCCACGATCTTCGGCGAGAAGATCGTCATGCGAATCCTCGACAAGTCGAACCTCAACATCGACCTCGAGAAGCTGGGTTTCGAGCCCGAGGCCATGAAGGCGTTCCTCGCCGCCATCCTCAACCCCTACGGCATGGTGCTCGTGACCGGTCCGACGGGATCGGGCAAGACCACGACGCTTTACTCGGCGCTTTCGCGCGTGAACCAGCCCGCGGTCAACGTCATGACCGCCGAGGACCCGGTCGAGTACAACCTCGACGGTATCAACCAGGTGCTCGTGAACGACTCGGTCGGGTTGTCGTTCGCCTCGGCGCTCAAGGCGTTCCTGCGTCAGGACCCCAACATCATCATGGTCGGTGAGATCCGCGACCTCGACACCGCGTCGATCGCCACCAAGGCCGCGCTCACCGGTCACCTCGTGCTCTCGACGCTGCACACGAACGACGCCCCGAGCGCGATCGGCCGACTCGTGGACATGGGGATCGAGCCGTTCCTCGTGGCCTCGTCGCTCAACCTGATCCTCGCCCAGCGGCTCGTGCGCAAGGTCTGCGTGCACTGCAAGCACCCGGTCGAGTTGTCCGACGAGGTGCTCGAGGAGCTGCAGTTGGACCGCTCGGAGCTGGCCGGGGCCACGATCATGCAGGGCGCGGGTTGCCCCGAGTGCAACGGCACCGGGCACCGCGGCCGCGCCGGCGTCTACGAGGTCATGGCCATCACGCCCGAGCTGCGGGACCTCATCCTGCAGCGCGCGTCGGCCATCGAGATCAAGCGGCTCGCGGTGAAGGGCGGGATGCTGACGTTGCGCCGGGATGCGCTCATGAAGCTGAAGCGGGGGATCACCTCGGTGGAAGAGGTGCTCAAGGAGACGGCGGCCGACAAGCTGTGATCGGCGCCACACGGGGGAACGAGGACACCATGGCGGAACTGACCCTTCGGCAACTGCTCGAGGAGATGGTGCAGCGGAAGGCCTCCGACCTGCACCTGACGGCGGGCGTGCCTCCCGAGATGCGCATCGACGGCGCCATCACGCCGACGGAGCACGAGGTGCTCACGCCCGAGAAGTGCATCGGGCTGGCCTACAGCGTGCTGTCGGACGAGCAGCGCAAGCGCTTCGAGACCACGAAGGAGCTGGACTTCTCCTTCGGCGTCAAGAACCTGTCGCGATTCCGCGCCAACGTGTTCCTGCAGCGCGGCGTCGTCTCCATGGCGATCCGTCAGATCCCTTACGAGATCCTGGCGCTCGAGAAGCTGGGCCTGCCGCCGGTCGTGAAGGACTTCACGAACCGTCACAAGGGGCTGGTGCTCATCACCGGGCCGACCGGCTCGGGCAAGTCCACCACGCTGGCCTCGATGCTCGACCGCATCAACGCGACCCGTCAGGCGCACATCATGACGATCGAGGACCCGGTCGAGTACATCCACAGCCACAAGAAGTGCATCGTGAACCAGCGCGAGGTCGGCGCCGACACGGTCTCGTTCCCGAACGCGCTCAAGTACGTGCTGCGTCAGGACCCCGACATCATCCTCATCGGTGAGATGCGCGACCTCGAGACGATCGAGGCGGCGCTCACCATCGCCGAGACCGGTCACCTCGTGTTCGCGACGCTGCACACGAACTCCACGTACGAGGCGGTCAACCGCATCGTGGACGTGTTCCCGGCCGACCAGCAGAAGCAGATCCTCACGCAGCTCTCGTTCGTACTCGAGGGCGTCGTGACGCAGCAGCTCATCCCGCGCAGCCGGGGGACGGGCCGCATCATGTGCGCGGAGGTGCTCGTCTGCACGCCGGCCATCAAGGCCGTGATCCGCGAGGCCAAGACGCACCAGATCTACAGCCTCATGCAGGCGGGGCAGAAGTTCGGGATGCAGACCATGAACCAGGCGCTGCTGCAGGCCGTCCTGGACCGGCAGCTCACCCCCGAGGACGCCATGGACCGCAGCACGGACCGAGTGGAGCTGGAAGGCATGCTCCAGAAGGTCCTGCGGTCGGCGGCCTGAACGGAGGATACGGACGATGGCGGTCTACATCTGGAAGGGTCGTACGCTCGCCGGTGAGGCCCAGACGGGCGAGATCGAGGTCGCGCGGCAGGAGGAGGCGCTCGAGGTCCTGCGCAAGAAGCGCATCCTCGTGACGTCGCTCCGGCCCAAGTCGGCCGGGTTGGCGCTGCCCAAGTTCGGCGGTCCCGGCGTGTCCACCAAGGACCTCGCCATCTTCACGCGTCAGTTCGCCACCATGATCTCGGCGGGTCTGCCGCTCGTGCAGTGCCTCGACATCCTCGCCAAGCAGGCGAGCAAGCCGGCGTTCGGCAAGGTCATCTCGGAGACGACCCGCGAGGTCGAGGCCGGCTCGACGCTGTCCGACGCGCTCGGCCACCACAAGAACGTGTTCGACGACCTGTTCCGCAACATGGTCGCGGCCGGCGAGGCCGGCGGTGTGCTGGACGAGATCCTCATGCGTCTGGCGACCTACATCGAGAAGGCCGATGCGCTGAAGCGCAAGGTCCAGAGCGCCATGGTGTACCCGGCCGTCGTGCTGTCGGTCGCGATGGGGGCCACGGCGTTCATGCTCATCTTCATCATCCCGACGTTCGCCAAGATGTTCACGGACTTCGGTGGCGAGCTGCCGCTGCCCACGAAGATCGTGCTCATCATGTCCGACGTGCTCGTGAACTGGTGGTGGGCCGGCGTGCTGGGCATCGTGGTCGGCGCCGTGGCCCTGAAGCGCTACTACGCCACCGAGGACGGACAGCGTCGCATCGACGGATTGCTCATCCGCATGCCGGTGCTGGGCGACGTGCTGCTGAAGGGCGCGGTCGCGCGCTTCACGCGCACGCTCGGCACGCTCATCGCGTCCGGTGTGCCCATCCTGTCGGGCCTCGAGATCACGGCCCGCACGGCCGGCAACAAGGTCATCGCCGAGGCGATCATGAATGCGCGCGCCTCGATCCGCGAGGGCGAGACGGTGTCCGCGCCACTCAAGGCCTCGGGTGTGTTCCCGCCCATGGTCACGCAGATGATCGCGGTCGGCGAGCAGACCGGCGCACTGGACGAGATGCTCACCAAGATCGCGGCGTTCTACGAGGCCGAGGTGGACACGGCGGTGGACACGCTCACCTCGATCATCGAGCCGGTCATGATCGTCGTCATGGGCGGCATCGTCGGCGGCATGGTCGTGGCCATGTACCTGCCCATGTTCAAGCTCATCAACGTCGTGGCGGGGGGCAACTGACGTGACCCTCGCTTCCGGCATGACCGCGCCCGCGATGGACCGCTCCTCGGAGCGCTCCGTCGGGCGTGGTGCGTGGGCCGCGCTGCGGCCGCTCGTCCTCGGGCGTCTGCTCGTGGCGTCGGTCGCGCTGCCCGCCGGATTGCTGTTGCGTCCCGAGCTGCTCGATCACCCGCTCGCGTTCCTCACGGCGGCCATGATGGCGGTCGTGGCGGTGTCGCTGGCGTGGGCGCTCGCCGCCCGCTTCCTGGGCCGGCCGACGCTGCAGTGGGCGATCCAGTTGGCGGTGGACCTCGCGTTCGTGACGTGGCTCGCCACCTACACGGGCGGTCGGGGCAGCCAGTTCGTGATGTTCTACGGTCTCGTGGTGGTGGCCGGCGGTCTGCTGGGCGGGCTCGCCGGCGGCCTCGGGACCGCGCTCGCCGCGCTGGCCGCGTTCGCGTGGCTGCCGCGCCTGGCCTCGCCCATCGGGGCGTCGTTCGACTCTCTGGTGGCCGCGGAACTCGTGGCGGCGTTCCTCGCCATCATGGGTGTGCTGGCGGGTCTGCTCGGGGCGCGTGCGCGTCGTGCGGCAGGTGACCTCGCCGAGACGCGCAACGAGCTCGATCGCGTGCGTCTCGACCATGACGCCATCCTTCGTCACCTCGCCACGGGCATCCTCACGGTGGACGGGGACGGGCGCGTCGGCTACCTCAATCCCGCGGCCGCGAACGTGCTGGGGCTCGAGGCCGGTGCGGTTCAGGGGCGACCGTTCGTTCAGGTGCTGCCGCTGCGGCTCGCGCCGCTGCGTGACCTCGTCATGGAGTCGCACCGCACGCGCCGCAGTCGCGCGCGCGCCGAGGTCGAGGTCGTGGCCCTCGAGGGGCGCACCCTGCCGCTCGGCATCTCGACCAACGTGCTCGAGCACGAGGGCCGTTTGACCGGTGTGGTGGCGGTGTTCCAGGACCTGACCGCGGTGCGCGACATGGAGCGGCGCGCGCGTCGCAACGAGACGTTGGCCGAGATCGGTGCGCTCGCGGCCGGGATCGCGCACGAGCTACGCAACGGCCTCAAGCCCATCAGCGGCTCGGTCGAGGTGCTGCAGCGGGAGCTCAAGCTCGAGGGCGAATCGGCCGAACTCATGGACCTCGTCGCCCGCGAGTCCGGGCGGCTCAACAAGTTCGTGACCGACCTGCTCAGCTACTCGCGGGAGCGCGACCTCGTGCTCGCGCCCGTGGATCTGGAGGAGGAGCTGCGGTCGTTGGTGAACGACCTGCGGCACGACCCCCGGCGCGCGCCGGGCGTCGAGGTGGAGTTCGTCCCCGGACCCGACGGCGCACGGGTCGCGATGGACACGGAGCAGATGCGCCAGGTGTGGTTGAACCTCGCGTCCAACGCCCTTGAGGCGATGACGGAGCGCGGCACGCTCCGCGTCACGTGGGTGGCGCGCGGGGGCGATCAGGTGGCAGTGGAGTTCCGGGACGAGGGTCCCGGCATCCCGGCGGACGACAAGGGTCGTGTCGGGGAACCCTTCTTCACGACGAAGCGGGGAGGGACGGGCCTGGGTCTCGCGATCGCACAACGGATCGTCGAGCGCCACGGTGGCGTCCTGACCCTGGAGAGCGTGGCCGGTCAGGGAACGACCGCTCGGGTGCAGCTGCCCGCACGGCCGGACTCCCTGGCGCAAGCCGCGTGATCCGTTCCTTCCTGCTCAAAACGAGGTGATTACCATGGCGGCCGAGAAGATCCTGGTGGTGGACGACGAACAGAGCATGACCCAGTTCCTGGGCATCGTGCTGCGCAAGGAAGGCTACCAGGTCACGACGGTGAACAGTGGCCGGGAGGCCCTGGACAAGATCCGCATGGAGCCCTTCGACGTCGTGCTCTCGGACATCAAGATGCCCGGGATGGACGGCATCCAGGTGCTGCAGGCGATCAAGAAGCACGACCCGAACATCCCGGTCGTGCTCATGACGGCCTTCGCCTCGCAGCAGTCGGCGATCGACGCCGTGAACCTGGGCGCGTTCCAGTACCTGCTCAAGAACGCGAAGAACGACGAGATCCGTCTCGCCGTGCGCAACGCGCTCGAGATCCGCAAGGTCAAGAACGAGAACCAGTTCCTCAAGCGTGAGCTCAAGAAGGGCCACGAGGAGAAGTCGATCATCGGCTCCTCCGAGGAGATGGTCCGCGTCTTCAAGATGGTGGACAAGGTCGCCGACAGCGAGGCGACGATCCTCATCCAGGGCGAGTCGGGCACGGGCAAGGAGCTCATCGCCCGCGAGATCCACTACCGCAGCCGCCGCAACAGCGGTCCGTTCGTGAGCATCAACTGCGGTGCGATCCCGCGCGACCTGCTGGAGTCGAACCTGTTCGGGCACGTGAAGGGTTCGTTCACCGGTGCGGTGAAGGACACGCCGGGCCTGTTCCAGGTCGCCGAGGGCGGCACGTTCTTCCTCGACGAGGTCGGGGAGATGCCGCTGGCGACGCAGGTCAAGCTGCTGCGCGCCCTTCAGGAGCGCGAGATCATCCCGGTCGGCGGCACGCAGCCGATCAAGATCGACTGCCGCCTCGTGGCCGTTCTTCCGCCTCAACGTGATCCCGCTCCGCATGCCGGCCCTGCGCCAGCGTCGCGACGACATCCCGGTGCTGGTGGACCACTTCCTGAAGCGCCACGCCAAGGGCGGGACGCCGAAGACCATCACCAAGGAAGCGCTCGAGCTGCTGCACAAGTACGACTGGCCGGGCAACGTGCGTGAGCTCGAGAACGTGATGGAGCGCGCGCTCATCCTGGACGAGGGTGGTGTGATCGACGGGGAGGACCTGCCGGAGAAGATCCGGTTCGGCCAGAGCCAGAAGGGGAGCATCGTGATCGACACGCCCACGATGACCCTCGAGGAGCTGGAGAAGGAGTACATCCTCAAGGTCCTCAACTTCACGCGCTGGCAGAAGAAGCGCTCGAGCGACCTGCTCGGGATCAACGCCTCGACCCTTTACCGCAAGCTCATCGGCTACGGCATCGAGAAGCCGGGCAAGGAGCGTGGCGAGGAGGACGGCGCGCAGGAGACGTCGGCGGAGGGCGGCGAGCACGCCGCCTGAGCCGTGCGGACCGCACGGACGCTGGCCGGGCGCGGCTGCATTCCGCCCGGTCCGGCGGGCCGGGCGGGCGTTCCGCGGTGGATGCGGAGCGCGGCGGGGCCTTCAACCCGTTGGGCCGCATCAGGGAACGGATGTGACGCGGGAGGGACGTCGGGTGGCACGGGGGTTGCGATATCCCGTGTGGCCCCCGGTTCCGCGACCGGACGTAGCAGTGAAGGACCCAAACCATCCAGGGAGGTCATGGACATGACCAAGTCGCAGAAGGGTTTCACGCTGATCGAGCTGATGATCGTGGTCGTGATCATCGGTATCCTCGCCGCCATCGCCATCCCCAACTTCATCGCGATGCAGAACCGCGC
>JBEGJG010000106.1:0-7179 GCA_041184705.1 Candidatus Eiseniibacteriota bacterium | reverse complement strand
CGCGGCGCTGCTCGGTGGGCATGCGGACGTGGCTGCGGCGGCACGGGAACTCGAGACGGAGGAACGCGAGATGGCGAGACAGGGGGGGATCGCGGTGGAGGGGCATCGCATCGCACAGGATGCGATGGTGCTCGTGGTCGCGTCCGCGAACCCGGTCCGCAACCTCACGGTGGAGGACCTCGCGAACATCTGGCGGGGGGCTCTCACCGATTGGTCCGCCGTCGGCGGGAGGTCCGCTCGCATCGTGCCGGTGCTGCCCCCCTTGTCGTCGGACCTCGCGCGCGCGTTCGTGCAGCGCGTCCTGCCCGGTGAGGTCATGCGCGCCGCCTCCATGCTCGAGGCCTCGGATTCCGCGGTCGCCGCGCGCGTGGCCGCGATCCCGGGCGCCATCGGGCTCGTCTCGCTGCCGCTCGCGAACTCCCCGGGCGTGCGTGCGCTCGCCCTGGCGCCGCTCGCCGGCACGCCGTACGTGGAGCCCGACATGCAGACGGTGCACGAGGGCACGTACCCGCTCACCCGTTTCGTGAATCTGTACATCCGTGCCCAGGGCGCGCGACTCGCCGGTGGCTTCGTCACCTACGCGTCGAGCGAGCCCGGACAGCGTCTCGTGCTCGCGCACGGTCGCGTGCCCACGGCCGTCCCCATCCGTTTCGTCCATCGCTCCCCGCTGCTGGGTTCCCACTGACCGGAGAGAAGACCCCGATCCCATGACGACCCCGATCCGTTCCCTCGTTCGCGCCGTGCTCGTGACCGTCCTCGCGACGGTGGCCGTCCTCGGCGATGCCCGCACGGCCCGAGCCGATCTCAAGGAGGCGCGCGCCGCCCTCGCGGCGGGTCGCTTCGACGAAGCGATGACGCTCTACGAGCGTGCCGCCGAGCAGGGCTTCGCCGAGGGCCGCGCCGGCATGGGCCAGGTCTACCTGCGCCGCCGCAACGACGAGAAGGCGCTCGAGATGTTCCAGATGGCCCAGCGCATGGATGCGAACTTCGCCATGGGCTACTGGGGGGAGGGCGAGGTCGCTCGCCGTCGCGAGGACTGGGCGGGTGCGCTGCCCAGCTACCAGCGCGCGGTCTCGATCGACCGCAAGTACCCCGAGGCGCAGCTCGCGTTGGGCGATTGCCTCACCCAGCTCGGTCGCTACGACGAGGCCATCGGGGCCCTCAACCCGGGACTCAACTGGGGCACGCGCTGGCGCCCGCGCTTCCTCGTGGCGCTGGGCAACGTCGAGATGGCGCGCGATTCGCTGCGCGACGCCGGCATCTACTTCACGCAGGCCCGTGAGGCCGCGCCCGAGGACCCCATCACGAACCGGGCGCTCGGCGACTTCTACCTGCGGCGCGGCATCCCCTCGCTGGCCCTGCCCGAGTACGAGAAGGCCGTGGCGCTCGACTCGACCGACATCGACCTGCGCTTCGCGCTCGGCCGCGCGCTGGCCTCGGACCAGCGCTACGACGAGGCGATCCTGCAGTACCGCTGGGTGGCCGAGCGCAACCCCGAGTTCGCGGGCGCGCAGCTCGCGTTGGGCGACATCTTCTACCGAGCGGGTCAGGCCCGTGCGTCCTACTACGCCGAGGCGCGGCCCTATCTGGAGCGCTACACCCAGCTCGTGCCCAACGATGCTCGCGGCTGGTCGCTGCTGGGCCGCGACTACTTCTTCCTGCGCATGCGCGACGAGGCGGCCGCGGCTCTGCAGAAGGCCCAGGACCTCGGCGACAAGTCGAAGGACATGTACGCGGTCGTCTTCCGGCTCTCGGTGGAGCGCAAGGAGTGGCAGAAGGCGCTCGACGCGGCCGGACGCGCGGATCTGAGCAACGCGCAGTTGGTGCAGTTGGCGCAGGTGTACGCCTTCATGGGGAACCCGGTGGCGGCCGACTCCACGTACCGCGCGATCATCGAGCGCGACTCGCTCTCGAGTGACGGTCGTTTCGCGATGCTGGAGATG
Source organism: Candidatus Eiseniibacteriota bacterium (assembly GCA_041184705.1). GTDB lineage: Bacteria > Eisenbacteria > RBG-16-71-46 > RBG-16-71-46 > RBG-16-71-46 > JAIOPA01. The sequence continues at coordinate 5,236 of JBEGJG010000106.1, read as the reverse complement.
GCCAAGATGCAGTACCGGGCGAAGGACTACCCGGTCGCCATCGGCTCTCTGCAGCGCCGGATCGCGCTTGACGGGACCTCGGGCGAGGCCTACTACTTCCTCGGTTTGTCCCACAAGGAGTTGAAGCAGTTCCCGGAGGCCATCGCCGCGCTCCGTCAGTCCGCCACGCTCGAGCCGATGAAGGGCGACCGGCACTTCTGGCTCGCCGTCACCCTCACGCAGGCCGACTCGGTCGAGGCCGGCCTCGATGCGTTCCGGGCGGCGGTGGCGGTGGACTCGACGAGCAAGAACTCGGCGGTCGCCCGTCAGCAGCTGGGTTACCGGGCGCTGCTCAAGAAGGACTGGGGGAGCGCGATCGACGACCTCGAGCGTTCGGTCGCGATCGACCCTCGCAACGTGCAGTCGTTGATCTGGTTGGCGCAGGCGTACCAGAATTCGGGGAATCGAGTGAAGGCGACGGAGTACTACCGGCGCGTGCTCGAGGTCCAGCCGGGCCAGCCGGACGCCGTGAAGGGATTGAAGACGCTCGGGTTGTGAGGAAGGCGCGCTCGCGCCGACCACAGGAGGCCGCATGTCCGCATTGAAGCAGCGCCAGGTCGGGGACATCCACATCCTCACGCCGAAGGGCTACCTCACGGGTGGTGAGGAGACCGAGGCGATCGAGCAGGCGCTCAAGGTGCTCGCCGAGGCCGGGAACAAGCACCTCATCCTGAACCTGAGCGAGACGCAGCACCTCAACTCGACCGCGCTCGGGGTGCTCATCTCGGCGCACTCGAGCTACGTCCGTCGCGGGGGGCAGATGAAGCTCGCCGCCGTGGACAAGCGCATCGAGAACATCTTCGTCATCACGAAGTTGTCTTTGGTTTTCGACGTGCTCGCGACCGAGGAGCAGGCCATCGCCAGCTTCGCGGAGCGGGCTTCCAGCTGACGCATCCGGAGGACGCATGGCGGTCAAGAAGCGGGAGGTCCAGAGCATCGTCGTCCTGACGCTGCAGGGTCGGTTCTTCGGCGACCAGGAGACCGACGATCTCGAGAAGGCCATCATGGGGGTGGGGGCCACCGGCAACACGCGACTGGTGCTCAACCTCTCCGAGTGCGAGGCGCTCAACTCGGTCGCGATCGGCGTGCTCATGCGCGGCTTCGCGAACTACAAGGCCCGCGGGGGCGAGATCAAGCTGTGCTCCCTCGGGAAGCGTCTGAAGGACCTGTTCACCATGACGAAGCTCATCATGGTGTTCGATCACCACGAGACCGAGGAGGAGGCCCTCGCGGCCTTCGCCTCGGCTTCGTGATCCGGCACTCGCCGGAGCCGTTGTTCCACACGTAGCACACGACACGGGGCCGCACGTCGCGGTCCGATGGGTGACGGGTCGAGGACCCGCCACCTGCCCTGAACGAAGGGGTCGCCCCCGAGGCGGCCATCGGAGGATCGGTCTCCCATGAATCGCTATCTCGTTCCGCTCGGCTTCTTCGCTGCCGCCGCTGTCTCGTTCGCCCTTTGGTGGTTCATGCCGGAACTCGTCGGCGAGCACATGGGCAAGCAGCTCAAGGAGGCCGGTCCGCTGGTCGCCGCCCTGATCATGCTCCTCATCCTGCAGGTCTCGTTCGTGGTCGAGCGTCTGCTCAGCCTCGGCAAGGCGCAGGGTCGCGGTTCGCTGCCGATGTTCCTGAACAACGTCCGCAAGAAGCTGCACGCGGGCGACGTCCAGGGCGCGATCACGCTTTGCGGGCAGCAGCGCGGCTCGGCGGCGAACGTCATGCGCGCCGGCCTCGAGCGCTACAACCTGCTCAAGGGTGAGGGCGCCACGAAGGAGAAGATCGTGGCCGAGACGCAGGCCGCCATCCAGGAGGCCTCGGGCCTCGAGACCCCGCTGCTCGAGCGCAACCTCATCGCGCTCTCGACCATCGCCTCGATCGCGACCATGGTCGGTCTGCTCGGCACGGTGCTCGGTATGATCCGGTCGTTCGCGGCCCTCGGTACCTCGGGTGCCGTCGACGCCTCGAAGCTGGCCATCGGTATCTCCGAGGCGCTCATCAACACCGCTGGCGGTCTGTTCGTCGCCATCCTCGGTATCGTGTTCTACAACGTCTTCGTGACGCGTGTGGACGACTTCAACTACATGATCGATGAGGCGTCCTACGAGGTGCTGCAGCTCCTCGCCGGTTCGGCCTCGTCGGACAAGCACTGATCACGGCGCGGAGCCCATCATGCTCAAGAAGAAGCGCCGGATCGGGATCAGCATCGACATGACGCCCATGGTGGACGTCGCGTTCCTGCTGCTGATCTTCTTCATGACGACGACGCAGTTCCAGCCGCCGGAGAAGGACAAGATCGACCTTCCGAAGTCCACCTCCGAGGCCAAGTCGCCCGAGTCCGACATCATCACCATCGCGGTCACGAAGGCTCCCGACGTTCACGTCATGTACAAGCAGCGCAGCCCCGAGGGGATGGTCGAAGTGCGCATCCCGATCGAGCCCAGCCTGCTCACGACGGAACTCGGCCCGGCCCTTCAGCGTGCGCGCGCGGCCAATCCCGCGGCGCGTGTCGTGGTGAAGATGGACAAGGGTGCCCAATACGGGATCGTGGCGGACATGGTGGCCGGGTTGCAGCAGGCCAACGCCACCCGATTCAACGTTCAGACCAACATCAAGAAGAACTCGGCGCCCCCTCCGGGCCAGTGAGTTCGTGAAGGACGGTGGTAACGCATGGGTGCAGTAGACACCCCAGATCGCGGTGGTGGTAAGAAGAAGAAGGGTGGGCTGGCCAAGCGTCGCCCCAAGCGTCGCGTCGGTATCCGTATCGACATGACGCCCATGGTGGACGTCGCCTTCCTGCTCCTGATCTTCTTCATGGTCACGACCGTGTTCCGCACCCCGAAGGCGCTGGAGATCAACCTCCCGCCCAAGGAAGCCACGGTGGACGTCGCCGAATCCAAGACGCTCACCGTGCGGGTCCTGGCCGATGGCCGGGTCTTCGCCCGGCGCGGTGCCTCCACGAACCCGTGGGAACGCTTCTCCTCGGCCGATCTGCGGAGCATCTTCGCTCCGTACGCCGGTCAGGGTGAACTCATCGTGGTCGTGAAGGTGGACCGTGAGGCGGAGTTCGAGAACATGGTCAACGTCCTCGATGAACTCCACGCTGCTCGACTGAGCCGTTTCTCCGTCACTCCTCTCGAGGAGAAGGAGAAGGCGGAAGTGGAGGCCTTGTGACGTCGTCCCCGCCAGTGAACAGCAAGCCCCCGAAGCCCTCGGGCGCGGAACTCGTGAGTCTCTACGAGTTCATGCCCTATGGGGCGCCGGAACTGATGGAGGTGGCCCGGCGGTACATGTTCCGGGCGACCGTGACGGGTATCTCGACGATCGTGGGCATCTTCGTCGCGTTCGGCGTGATCGCGTTCATCAAGGCCCGGCAGGAGGAGGCCATCCCGGTGGTGCAGATGCAGGTCAGCGACCTGGCTGCCCCGCCGCCGCTCTCGCAGGACACGCCTCCGCCGCAGGTCCAGGTGGCACCCGCCGCGGCTCCGCCCGCGGCCGCCATCCCGGTGCCCGTGCCGGATGCCGAGGCCCCGCAGGAGCAGACCATCATGTCGCAGGAGGAGCTCCAGACGTCCACGCCGGGCGTGGCCGAGGAGGGGAGCGGCCAGCAGATCGTGGTCGCCCCGCCGTCGGGCGACGACCTGCCGAAGTTCGGCGACTACGTCTTCGTCGAGGAGCTGCCCGAGGCCGTCACCCGTGTCCCTCCGTCGTACCCCGACCTCGCTCGCGAGGCCGGTGTGGACGGCACGGTGCTGGTGCAGGCCCTCGTCGGCAAGGATGGTCGCGTGAGGGACGTGCGTGTGGTGAAGAGCATCCCCATGCTGGACGACGCGGCGCGTGCCGCCGTGCGGCAGTGGGTGTTCAAGCCGGCGCTCTCGAACAACAAGCCGGTCGCCGTGTGGGTCGCGGTCCCGGTCAAGTTCAGCCTTCACTAGTCCCAGCATCCTGTTGTACGCCAAGGCGCTCCGGCTCTCGTCGGAGCGCCTTCGGTTTTCCGCTCGGGACGCAACCCGCGGGTCATCGGCGCCGTAGGTGACTGTGCGACCGGCGTTTGACCCGCTTCGCCGTGGCCTCTAAGTTGAATCTCCCCCCGAGCGCACGGTCCATTCCCCTCACCGGAGTGTCCATGTCCACCGAGATCGCCTCGGAGCCCAACGCGGTGCCCCGTCTCACGCTGCTCGATCGCGCCAGGCGCGTGGTCGTGTCGCCCGGGACCGCCTTCGCGGACGGTGCCCCCGGAGGCGGTTGGTGGTTCCCGGTCCTCCTGATCGTCGCAGTCGAACTGGCTCTCGGCGCCCTCACGTACGAGCGCGCGCTGGTGCCCGACCTGCTCGGGCGCTGGGAGGACGCGGTCGCCGCGGGACGCATGGAGCCCGCTCAGCTGCGGGAGATGGAACGGTTCTTCGTCGGCAATCCGACGGCCATGTGGACCACGCTCGGCTCGGTCGTGCTCGTGATGCCCCTCATGATGCTGGTCCAGGCCCTCATCCTGTGGTTCGGTGTCGCGTTCCTGCTGGGTGGCCGCATGCGCTACGGGCAGGCGCTCGAGGTCGCCTCGTGGGGCTCGCTCGTGATGCTGCCGGCCTCGTTCGTGCGCTACCTGTACGGTTGGTTCGTCGAGTCGTTCGAGGGGCTCCACCTCGGCCTCGGTGTGCTCTTACCCACGGAGGTCACCGCCTTCGGATGGGGAAGGGCACTGGTCGCGTTCCTCGACGGCCTGTCCCCGTTCGCGGCCTGGTTCCTCGCGGTGGTCGCGATCGGAGCCTGCACCGTGGCCGGCACCTCGCGTCGCGCCACCGCGTGGGTGGTGGTGGCGCTCTACCTCGTGATGCTGATCCTGCTCTCGACCCTCGCCGGAGTCTTCGGCCCGGGTACCAGTGCCTAGCTCGGTCATTCACCCGCTCGCGTTCCATCCCGTCCCCAAGGGGGAAATCGTGTCCCTGCGTTCGTTCGCCTTCTGTGTCCTCGTCCTGTTCGCGTCCCCGGTCCTCGCGGCCCCGCTCACCGCGGACGACGCCGTGCGCATCGCGCTCCAGCGCAGCGGTGCCGTGGTGCAGTCCGAGTCGCAGCGCCTCTCGGCCCGCAGCGGTCTGTGGAGCGCCTACGCCCGTCTCACGCCCTCGGTGAGCGCCGAGTGGAGCCGGGGTGCGGCCTACACGGACCGCTCGACCGGCAACCAGGTGTTCGGTGCGGTCACCGT
>JBEGJG010000105.1:0-8275 GCA_041184705.1 Candidatus Eiseniibacteriota bacterium | reverse complement strand
CGAGGCCGCCCCTCGCGGGAGACGGTCGAGGCGAGCGATGCGGCCGGGGATCATGGGTTCGGGCAGCGTGCGGCGCAGGGCTGCGCGCACCGCGTCGGCGTCGAGCACGTGGTCGTCGCTCATGACCACGAACGCCACCAGCTCGGGGTTCGTGGTCGGCGACTGCACGCGGCACGCGGCCTCGAGCACGCCGGGGAACCTGCACAGCTCGCTCTCGATGGCGGTGAGCTCGATGCGGTGCCCGCGCACCTTCACCTGCGTGTCGGCTCGTCCGAGGTAGTGGAGCTCCCCGGCGGCATCACGCCGCACGAGGTCGCCGGTGCGGTACACGCGCCCGAACACCGGGTGCTCCACGAAGCGCTCGGCCGTCAGGTCCGGACGTCCCAGATAGCCACGGGCCACACCGGCTCCGGAGATGAGCAGCTCACCCGTCTCGCCGTCGGGCCGCTCGACGAGGGACTCGTCCACCACGAACGCCCGATGTCCGCGCACGGGACGTCCGATGGTGACGGGGTGGCCCGCCTGCACGATGCCGCGCACCACCGTGACGGTGCATTCGGTCGGCCCGTAGCCGTTCTCGAGTCGCCGCCCCACCGCCCAGCGGTCGGCCACGTCCGCGGTGAGCTCCTCGCCACCCACGTAGAGCAACCGGAGGTTCGGCAACTCGCGTGCGGGGTCCTCGCAACCGGTCATGCGCAGCAGGGTGGGAGCGGGGCACCACACCGTGATGCGCTCGTCGCGCAGGAACGGGACCAGATCGGGCCCCGAGCGCACGCGCTCATCGTCCACCACCACGAGCGTGGCCCCGGTGCCCCACGCGAGCCAGGTCTCCTCGACCGACGAGTCGTAGGCAGGGGACGACGTCTGCGCGACACGGTCGCCGGGGCCGAGCCCGAAGTGCTCCACGTCGGCGAGCACGAGGTTGGCCGCCATGCGGTGCTCGATCATCACGCCCTTCGGCATGCCGGTGGTGCCCGACGTGTAGATGACGTACGCGAGCGAATCCGGTCCGGCCTCGTGACGCGGCGTGGGCACCGCGGCGGGGACGGCCTCGTGCGGCGAGACGATGCGGGTGGCGGGGAAACCGGCGGCGACGAGCGCGTCGCGTTGCTCGTCGAGTGCGACGACCGCGACCGCGGCCGAGTCCTGCAGGAGGAAGCGCAGGCGATCGATCGGGGTGCCGGGCTCAAGGCAGGTCCACGCCGCACCCGCTTTGTGGATCGCGAGCTGTGCCACGAACAACTCGACCCCGGCGCGCGGCAAAGCCAGCGCCACCACGCACTCGCGCTCGACGAACGCGGTGAGACGTGCGGCCAGCGCGTCCGCCCGAGCGTCGAGCTGGGCGTAGCTGAGCCGTACCCTCTCCGCGCCGTGGGCGGGCGGGGGTACTTCGATCGCCGTGATGTCGGGCGTACGGCGCGCTTGGTCCGCGAACAGCGCGTGCAGGGTGTGCACGCGCATGCGGGGCCGCTCCTCCGTGTGCATGGCAGGGGCTCCGGTCCTTGGACGTGGGGAAGGCGATAATCAGGGCTGCCCCCGAGCAATGCAACGCACAACGCCCATTCCGCCTGCACTCTCAACAGGAATCGTCCGAGCGCGTCGAACCTGCAAACGGATTCGTGAGTCTCGTCGAGGGAAGTTCGTCCGGAGTGAACGAAGTTCGACGGTGTCGTCCCGTGGCCGATCGCGACGAACGCGGAACGGCCGGTGCGTTCCCGCACCGGCCGTTCGGGTGAAGCCTGTCGGGGCAGCCCGTCAGTCCACGATGACCATCTTCTTCATGGCGCGATCGCGACCGGCGTTGAGGCGGTAGAAGTACACGCCGCTCGACAGGCGACGACCCTCCTCGTCGGTGCCGTCCCACTGCACGGTGTGCACGCCCGGCTCCATCGGACCCTGGGCGAGCGTCTTCACCGAGCGCCCCGCCACGTCGAACACGCGCATCTCGACCGAGCGCTTCGTGGGCAGCGAGAACCGGATGGTGGTCTGGGGACGGAACGGGTTGGGCGCGTTCTGGCCCAGCTCGAACATGAGGCCCAGACGCTGCGTGCCCGCGGACTTCGGATCGTCCGGGTTCACCGGGCCGGCCGCGATGCCCTTGAACAGGCCGAGGTCGGGGTTCACGGGGTTCGGGAGCTCGAGAATGGTGTGGGTGTCGAAGTCCGCGGTCTCCGCCACGTCGATCGTCTTGGCGTAGATCGCACCCGTGAGGCTGGACCCGGCCAGCATGGAGGCGCGCGCGGTCGGCGCGATGATCGAGCCGTGCACGAACGCGTTCTCATTGAGGCGCAGCGTGGTGTTCGGGGTCCGCACGTACATCTTGAAGTGCGTCGAGAGACGCGGGTCGCCGTTGGCGATGATCGCGTCACGCCCGATGTCGATGGTGTTCGTGTGGACGATCACCTTCTCGAGGTTCTCCATGGGGAACTCGCCCGCGACACCGACCGGCTGATCCACCTCGCCGTTCGGGTCGTACTGCAGGAACGCACCCGCGCTCAGCACGATGCGCGTGAACACGTAGGTGCCCGGCTCGAGGATCGCCCACGCACCGGTGCCCACGTTGAGCGTGCCGTAGCGACCCGGCTGGAGCGTCTGGATGCCGTACGCCGGGACGTTCACCGTGCTCTGGAGGAGCGGCAGGGTGGGCAGCGCCGGGAGCGCCGGCATCGCCAGCGGAGCGTAGTACTCCACGAACGGAGCGGCCTCGCCGTCCAGGAACGCGTTCGGGGTGAGCGAGATCGAGCCCTTCGACATCATGTTGCCCGTCATGACGAGCGTGTCGCCCGTCACCACGATGCTGCGGCCGGCCACGATGTCGCCCTTGTACTCGCGGGGCTGACGCGACGTGATGCGCACCGTGCCGTTGCTCCAGATGTCGCCGTTGTTCGTCTTGACCGACGCGATCGTGACGGAGTCCGTCGCGAACAGGGCGAGTTCGGCCGTGGTGGGGTTGGGCGCCGGGAGGCTCGTGGCCGAGAACGGCGCGAGGTTCATGAACGGACGGATCGGCGTGGTCGCGCCGTTCCGGCCCGTGGCGGGCAGACGGATGATGGCGTCGCTCGCCGCGCCCGGGTTGGCGATGTCCTGCAGCACGCTCAGGTCGTTACCCTGGGCACCGTTCGGGATCACCAGCTCGGGGTGGTCGAACGGCGCGCGGTACCAGCGCACACGTTCGTCGGTGAGGCTCTTGAGGAACGCGAGCAGGGCGAGCTGGCGCGCCGGATGGCCCACGAGGGCACGCTGCCGGACCATCTCGGCGTCGAGGTCGGGCAGGTTCGTCTCGTGGAAGTCGCCGCCACGCGCGTAGAAGTCGATCACGTCGCCCAGCGTCGCCATGCCACCGTTGTGGAAGTACGGACCGGTCAGCTCCACGTTGCGCAGCGTCGGGGTCTTGAACGCGCCGTCGGCGGCGATGCGCTCGCCGGGCTGCATGGGCGGGAACAGCGTGTTCTGAATGCTCCCGGGATTCAGCTGCTCGCGACGCGCCTCACTGAGAGGGTTGCCGAACGGATCGGTCGCACCGAGCCCGATATCCTCGTGGGTCGGTCGCACGCCGAGGTTGTAGTAGCCGCCGTCGTACACCGAGGCCTGTCGGTCGGCCATGAACATGCGCTGGAGGTTGCCCTCGTTCTGGCGGGGGCGGATGGGCGTGCCGGGCTCCGGTTCGGCCTCGAGGGTGTGCATGGCCGTGATCGCCGCACCCGTGAACTCGGGGCCGAAGTGACAGCCCATGCAGTTGCTGCCGTCCACGCCGGTGAACACGCGGATGCCGATCTGGGCCTGCTTGGTCATCGCGTTGGGGTCACCCTCGACGAAGCGGTCGTACGGGGTGTCGTCGGAGACCAGGGTCGCTTCGTAGGCCGCGATCGCGAGGCCCCAGAACAGGGAGAAGTTGGCCTCCATGAGCGAGTAGCGGTTCGTGGACAGCGAGGTCAGGTCGGTCGGGGCCGCCGGTTCGGTGATCACGTTGAGGCCCGCGTCCACCACCTCGGACGAGTTCCACCACTGATCGTGGAACGCCGCGCGGATGAGGTCCGCATACGTGACGGACAGGCCACGGCCGTTGGCCGCACGGTAGATGCCGAGGGACGAGTCGTCGGCCTTGACCTCCTGGGTCGCGAGCGGCTGGACCGACAGCATCTTCTTGCCGAGCTTCATGAACGTGCGGCCCGAGGCCGACATCTCGACGTCCGAGAGCGGCGGGCCGACGGCCTGCGAGGCGGTGCTCGCCATGTCGAGCGAGATGCGCACGGCCTCGAGCTCGCCGAGGTCGTTCACCATGAGCACGCGGGCGTTCGAGTCGGCGTCACCGAACGGGTTGCGGCCGTTGAAACGCTGGTTGGCGCGACCATCCCAGAAGTTGCGGACGTTGAAGACCGCGTTGATCGTGGACGGGGTGTTGCGGCCCGTGGTCCGGCGCACGTTCACACCGCTCACATGGAAGCCGAGCGGGTCCTGGAGCTGAGGCGTGCTGGCGTCCTTGCGACCACCGCGCACGATGTCGCTGAACATGGCCGCGTGCACACCCTGCGAACCGAACACGTCGTCGCGATCGCGAACCACGTTGGAATGCCGGTTCTCGGGATCCGAGAGCTTTCGGAACGGGAAGTCGGCCGCGAGCAGCTTGCGGTTCGGGCGGCCGGTGTCGAACGTCCCGTTCGCGCCCGGGTTGATCTGGTTCGTGACGCGGTTGTCCACGCCGGCGTGGTAATGGCAGGTCGCGCAGGCGGTCATGCCGTCGCTGCCCGCCTGCATGTCCCAGAACAGAGCCTTGCCGAGCGCGATCGCGGCCTGCTCGTCCTTCACGAAGCGCTCGATGCCGACGGGCTTGGGGACCACGACGGTCTTGAGCGACTTCGGCATCGGGATGACACGACGCTCGATGGCGGCCTGACCGACCACGGACAGGCCCTGAAGCGCGACGACGCCCAGGAGGAAAGCGGGGAGCAAGCGACGCATGGGCACCTCATTCGACGCGGCCGGCAGGACCGCGGGGGGAGAGAGCTCGTCGTTCCGATTCGGCCGGGGGAGAGAGACCCGGGGGATCCGAGGGAGTGCGACGAGCGCGGAGAGAGTCTGCTGTGAACGAGTCTAGGGAGTGCGCGTCGCGCAGCGACACGGATATCCGTTGCGTGTCACGAAACCATGACGTTGGAGCGTGCGCGGAGCCGCACGTTGCATGGAATGGCTTCGTGGGCCGTGCAGAGTGCGCGATGCGGTGCGGGTGCGGACACGAGTGGAGGACTCATGAATGCACGCCACGACGAGCACGGCTGCGAGGAGCGGGTCCTGAGCGCGATCGCGAGGGGGCGACCGGACGCACGGCAGGACACGCGCGAAGGGGAGAGGGCCTTGCGCATGCGGACTTCCAGGGAGAGAGCCGTTCGACGTGGGGCGTCGAGCGGAGAGGTGTTCCGGACGACGAGTCGTCCGGCGGAGAGAGAGGATGCAGCTTGCAATTATAGGCCGGGTGCAGGTGAGCGAAAGGGGAAAGCGGCCCTGTGGGGGAGCCTCTCCGTGCATGACGAAGGGGGCCGCTGTGGGTCTGTTCGGTGCCACTTCAGGAAGTCGTCCCCGAGTGATCGCACGTCGCTCGGGAAAGCGTTCAGCCGCGCCCTCGAGGTGCCGATGGTCCCCGGGTACGCCACACCCAGAGATCCGGGTGGGTTCCCTTCACCACGGCACGGAGGTCGTCCCCCATGGCAGGTTGGAAGGAAAGGTTGGCCGAGTCGGCGCGACGCAATCGCGTCGAGCTGGTGGACGCGAAGTTGTCGCGTCGTGACCTCTTCAAGATGGGTCTGCTCACCAGCGGTGGCTTCCTCGTGGCCAAGGCCGGTCTGTCCTCGCGTGCAGCCGAGGCGGGAGCACCGGTGAGCCCGCGGACCCGGCCGTGGATCGAGGAGATCACCAACCTGCCGGTCGCTCAGCCTTGTACCGCGGCCCAGCTCGACTGCATGCCGACCGAGACGTGTCAATCATCCGGCAAGGAGCGCGCTCGCACGCGGCACGAGCACTGGGACAAGGTCCAGGTCGACGATCTCGACTGCTACGCCAACGTCAATGCGCCGGTGCAGCACTCGTGGCATCGCGACCTGCCCACCGATGACTGCTGGGCGTTCAACGGACAGTTCCCCGGGCCGCGCATCCATGCGCGCGCCGGCAAGCCGGTGCTCATCCGCTGGCGGAACGAATTGATGTCGGTGGCCGCGCACCGCGGGTACGGGCTCCCGACCCCGACGACCCACCTGCACAACGGACACACCGCATCCGAGTCCGATGGTAATCCCTTGGACACGTTCGCGAGCGGGGAGTGGCACGACAGCCTCTACCTGAATCGCAATGCCGGCTTCACCGATCCGCGCTTCGGCCCCATGGGTGATCCGCGCGAGACGCTGTCCACGATGTGGTACCACGACCACTGCCTCGATTTCACCGCACAGAACGTCTATCGCGGCAACATGGGTCTGTACTTCCAGTTCACCGAGTTCGATTCGGGCAACGAGAACGACCCGAACCCGGTCGCCTGGCGTCTGCCGAGCGGTGACTTCGACGTGCCGTTGGTGCTTCACGACCGCGTGTTCGCGCCGAACGGGAAGGGTTACTTCGACCTCTTCAACCTGGATGGCGTGATCGGCGACAAGATGACCGTGAACGGCAAGGTCGAACCGTTCATGCGCGTCGCGCGCCGCAAGTACCGGTTCCGCATCCTCAACATGGGACCGTCCCGGTTCTACAACCTGTTCCTGTCGAACAGCATGAACATGGTTCAGCTGTCGCACGACGGGAACTTCCTCCCCATGCCCCTGACGGTGCGGAACATCCGCTTCACGGTCGCCAGTCGCGTGGACGTGATCATCGACTTCACCAACCAGCCGTCGGGGCGCGAGATCTTCCTGGTCAACTGCCAGGAGCAGAAGGACGGCCGCGGGCCCACGGGCAAGCTCCTGCCGCTCGCGCTCGGCACCAAGGTCCTCAAGTTCGTGGTGGACGGCACGATCGACACGAAGGGCGACCCGAGCCGTATCCCGACGCGCCTGCTGGACCTGCCGCCGATCCCCCGCGCCGAGGTGGTCACGGAGCGCACGTTCATCTTCGATCGCAAGAACGGTGGCTGGAGCGTGAACGGCAAGCCGTTCGACCACAACGTCATCACCGCGGAACCACGACTCGGGACCGCCGAGATCTGGAACTTCGTGAACAACTCGGGGGGCTGGAGCGGAACCACGACTCGGGACCGCCGAGATCTGGAACTTCGTGAACAACTCGGGGGGCTGGATGCATCCCATCCACGTCCACTTCGAGGAGCACCAGATCATCACCCGCAACGGCAAGACCCCGCCTCGCGACGAGATCTCCCGCGAGGACGTGGTCTGGCTGGGTCATGGTGAGACCGTCAAGACCTATCGGCGATTCCGGGATTTCACCGGGCGCTACGTCTCGCATTGCCACAACGTGGTCCACGAGGACCACGGCATGATGTTCCAGTGGAAGATCAAGCCCTGACCCGGGACAATCGAATCCTCTCATGCCGGTCGGGCATCGGAACGATGCCCCCTGGTAGCGGGCTCGTGGCCGGGTGCCTCCGGCAGGGCTCGCGACTCTCTCCGACCCGCTGTCCACGCAACCGGGAGGTTGCCCGATGAACCGCCGTCAGATGCTCGCACTGCTCGGCATCGTGCCCGTCGCCGCGACGGCCGTGCCGGTCATCCAGTACCTCGAGGAACGCAATCGTCCGCGCAAGATGCGCCCGGCCGATGGGCACCACGACAAGTACTTCCCCAACGTGAAGCTGCGCACGCAGGACGGGAAGTCCGTGCGCCTGTACGACGATCTGCTGAAGGGCAAGAACGTCGTCATCAACTTCTTCTACGCCAACTGCAAGGACGGCGTGTGTCCGGTGACCACCGAGAATCTGGTGAAGTTCCAGAAGTTGCTCGGGGATCGCTGTGGCCGCGACGTCTTCATGTACTCCTTCTCGTTGGCTCCCGAACAGGACACGCCGGCGCGCCTGAAGCACTACCAGGGCATGCACGGTGCGGGCCCCGGCTGGACGTTCCTCACGGGTTCGCCGCGCGACCTCGAGATGTGTCGCGTCCGGTTCGGTTTCGTGGATCCCGATCCCGAACTGGACCGCCAGAAGACGCAGCACACGAACGTGGTGCTCATGGGTAACGAGCCCAACGAGCGATGGATGGCCGCTCCGGCCATGACCACGCCCGAGTTCCTGATGACCCAGATGAGCCGCGTGGCGGGCTGGCCACAGGCCTGACGCGCT
>JBEGJG010000104.1:0-7514 GCA_041184705.1 Candidatus Eiseniibacteriota bacterium | reverse complement strand
GGGTTGGACGGTGCGGCGGGCGCGGTCATGCGGGTCTCCGGGGGGATGGGTCGTCCGCACTCTAGGGCAGATGGCGGTCGCGGGCATCGAGGTCGCGACGTGTCGTCCACGAGGGTTCCCGCCACGTCACCCCCGATTCGACCGGGACGGAACGCCCGGGGTTGGGGAGGCGTCGAGTCCGGTCGCCGCGAGTCGCCGTGCGTGGGTGGCGCGCCATCGCTCCCTCGTGCGCCGTACCCGGTCGCGCGGGCCGCGGCCGCCCGCTATAATGAGATGCTCGCTCGCACCCCGCCGTACGTCCGCCCCGAGGGATCCCGTGAGTCACGTCTCCGCACTCCGCCTGCGCGATGCCGGTGTCGAGGCCGCCCGTCAGAAGCTCATGTCCGGCGAGAGCCTGTCCCAGGAGGACGGCGTCCGCCTGTTCGACGCGCCCGTCATGGAGCTGGGCCGTCTGGCCGACGCCGTCGCCCGCGACCGCCACGGTGACCGCGTGTACTTCACGGTCAATCGCCAGCTCAACCCCACCAACGTCTGCGTGCTGGCGTGCAAGTTCTGCGACTACGCGAAGAAGCCCGACGCCCCCGGCTCGTACACGATGTCGAAGGAGCAGATCCTCTCGCACGTGCACCCCGAGATCACCGAGATCCACATCGTCGGTGGGCTGCACAACAAGTGGCGCTTCGACGACTACCTGCAGATCATCCGCTGGGTGAAGGAGGCCAAGCCCGACCTGTCGGTGAAGGCCTACACCGCGGTCGAGATCGACTTCTTCTGCCGCCTCACCAAGAAGCCGGCCGAGTGGGTGCTCGGCGAGCTCAAGGCGGCCGGGCTCGACGCCCTGCCCGGCGGTGGCGCCGAGGTGTTCAGCGAGCGCGTGCGTCGCGAACTGTTCCACCAGAAGATCGGCGGCAAGCGCTGGCTCGAGATCCACGAGATCGCGCACCAGCTCGGGATCCCCAGCAACAGCACGCTGCTGTACGGGCACATCGAGACGCGCGCCGAGCGCATCCAGCACATGATCGAGCTGCGCGACCTCGAGCGTCGTGCGCCCGGGTTCTTCGCGTTCATCCCGCTCGCGTTCCAGCCCGGCACCACCGGGCTCGTGCGGCGGCAGGCGTCGGCGATCGAGGACCTCAAGACCATCGCGCTGTCGCGGCTCGTGTTCGACAACGTCCCGCACGTGAAGGGCTACTGGATCATGCTCGGGCAGGACACCGCGGCCGCCTCGCTCAGTTTCGGGGCCAGCGACCTCGACGGCACCATCGGACAGGAGCGCATCGCGCACGCCGCGCTCGCCAAGAGCCCGGTCGGCATGGCCGAGCAGGGCATGGTCAACATGATCCGCGAAGCCGGCAAGGTGCCCGTGCAGCGAGACGCGCTCTATCGTGTCGTGCGCGAGTACCCGCGCGAGACCGAGGGCCCCGCGTCGCGGGCCGCGGTCGCACAGGGCGCCTGAGCATGGACCACACGCCGGGCTTCCTCGCGCTCGTGCAGGATTCGCGCACGCGCGTGCGCGAGGTCACGGTGGACGCCTTCCTCGACCGCCTCGAGGCCGGCGAACGCGTGGTGCTGCTCGACGTCCGCGAGGACCACGAGTGGGAGGCCGGTCACCTGCCCGGGGCGCAGCACATGGGTCGCGGCATCCTCGAGCGCGACATCGAGCGCGAGCTCCCCGAGAAGGACACGCCGATCGTGCTGTACTGCGGCGGCGGCTATCGCAGCATCCTGTCGGCCGACAGCCTGCAGCGCATGGGTTACACGCGCGTCGAGTCGCTCGTCGGCGGCTGGTCGGGTTGGGTCGAACAGGGGCTCCCCGTCGAGGGCACCGCCTCGAACGCCTGACGCCTCACCGCACCCCGCGCTCCGCATCCCGCTCCCGTCCGGTGAGGTCACCGTGTCCGATCACGAACCGCCGTACCCGCACCCCGCCGCGCTCGCCGATCCGCAGCGCGTGCTCGAGGAGGTGTTCGGCTACCGCGAGTTCCGTCCCGGGCAGCGTCGCATCATCGACGCCGTCCTGAGCGGGCGCGACTGCATCGCGGTCATGCCCACCGGAGGGGGCAAGTCGCTCACGTTCCAGATCCCGGCGCGTATGATGCCCGGGACCGTGCTGGTCATCTCGCCGCTCATCGCGCTCATGAAGGATCAGGTGGACGCGTTGCTGCGCTGGGGCTTCAAGGCGGCGATGGTCAACTCCACGCTGTCGTACGAGCAGCGGCGCGAGGTGCTCACCACCCTGCGGCGCGGGCAGCTCGAGCTGCTCTACGTGGCCCCCGAGGCGCTCGAGGGGTCGCTGCGCGACTTCATCGCCGGTTGCCCCGTGAGTCTGGTGGTGGTGGACGAGGCGCACTGCATCAGTCAGTGGGGGCACGAGTTCCGTCCCGCGTACCGCAAGCTGAGCGGACTCAAGGCGCAACTCGGGGACGTGCCCGTGCTCGCGCTCACGGCCACCGCCACGCGTCGTGTCGCGGGCGACATCATCCGGCAGCTCGGCATGCGCAAGCCCGACGGGTTCAAGGGCTCGTTCCTGCGCCCCAACCTGCGCATCACCGTGGTGCGCAAGGGCGAGAACGTGTCTGCCGACGGGCGCAAGCTGCCGCGTCGCGAGTTCCGTCGCGACCTGCTCGCCATGCTGCGCACGCGCCGTGGCGAGAGCGCGATCGTGTACTGCATGAGCCGCCGCAGCGTGGAGCAGACCGCCGAGTTCCTCGCCTCGAACGGCATCTCGGCGGTGCCGTACCACGCCGGGTTGCCCGACGCGGTGCGCGCCCGCAACCAGGACCGCTTCATCCGCGACGACGCCGACGTGGTCGTGGCCACGGTCGCGTTCGGCATGGGGATCGACAAGAGCAACGTGCGGCTCGTCGTGCACCGCGATATGCCCAAGAGCATCGAGGCGTGGGTGCAGGAGATCGGGCGCGCGGGCCGCGACGGTCTGCCGAGCGAGTGCGTGGTGTACTACTCGTACGCCGACGTGATCGGGTACGAGTCGTTCCACGAGGGCATGGACGATCCGAATCTCGCCGAGGAGGCGCGCCGCAAGACGCTCGAGCTCTACCGTGTGCTCGAGTCGGGGCAGTGCCGTCACCAGCTCGCGTGCGCGCACTTCGACGAACCGCTGCCGCCGTGCGGGACCTCGTGCGACGTCTGCACGGGCAAGGGCATCGATTCGCTCGTCGTGGTGCCGGCCGCCATCACCTCGGCCGGCCGTGTGCGCGGCGGCGGTGCAGCCGCCTCGCAGCTCACCGACGAGGCGCTCGACCGTTTCGAGCGCCTGCGCGCGGTGCGCAAGCAACTGGCCGACGCCGAGGGCGTGCCGGCCTACATCGTGTTCAGCGACGCGGCGCTGCGCGGCATGGCCGAGCGCCGACCGCTCACGCCCGACGAGATGCTGGCCGTGCCGGGCGTGGGGCCGGTCAAACTGGCCCGCTACGGCGACGCGTTCCTGGCTGCGCTGCGTGAGGGCTGACCCTCATCCCGCCCGCACTTGACGCGGTCGGAACACGATTCGTCCGCGCTCGACCGCTTCGCTCCGCCGCGCTATCCTCGGGCGTATGGACACCCCTCGCCTGACCAGTTCGATCGTCGCTGCTCGCATCCCGTACTCCAACGCCTCCCCGTTCTACACGCTGTGGGGTGACGCGCCGTTCGCCGTGCGCAACCTGCCGCCGCGCGACCTCGGGCGCGAGGCCGAGGCGGGTTCGGTGGACCTCGGCCTCATGGCCGCCGGCGACTTCCTGCGCCTCAAGGACCGCTTCGAGATCCTCGCTCCCATGGGCGTGGCCGCGCGTGGCCCGGTGCTCTCGGTGCTGCTGTTCTCGCGCCGCCCGGCGAACGCGCTCGGCGACGCGCTCATCTCGGTGACGCCCGAGACCTCGACCAGCATCCGACTGCTCAAGCTGTTGCTCACCGTCCGCCGTCAGTTGCCGAACGTGCGATTCGTGCGCGGGCTCGAGCCGGCGCAGGCCGACGGCCTGTTGCTCATCGGCGACCAGGCCATGCGCACACGCAATCGGCCGCCCGAGGGCTTCGTGCACACGCTCGACCTCGGCGCCGACTGGCACGACTGGACCGGCTTGCCGTTCGTGTACGCGGCCTGGGTGGTGCGCACCACGCTCGACCCGGCGCTCAAGGCCGAGATGCGCGCGTTCCTCGAGACCTCGCTCGCCGCGGGTCTCGCCTCGCTGCCCGAGATCGCACGGCGCGAGACCGGTCCGGGCTGGAGCCCCGCCGAGATGGAGGGGTATCTCCGGAGGTTCCACTACCGTTTCGGCCCCGAGGACCTGCAGGGGCTGGCGCGCTTCGAGGCCTTGCTCACCGAGCACGGCCTGCTCGTCTCCGACTGATCCTTCGCCGGGGGTGCAACCCCGGTGTCGTCGTCCCGTATCCATCCCCGCGCCCGGTCGCCCCGGGAGCGGACCGCGGCTGAACGGCCGTCACACCGGCGCCCACGCGCCGCATCCCACCGCAGAGAGGAACCCGAACATGGCGAGCATGCACGAGATCGATTTCGAGATCCTCGGTGACGATATGCAGTTCGTGAAGATCGAGCTCGATCCCAACGAGGGGGTCGTGGGCGAGGCCGGCGCGATGATGTACATCGAGGACGGCATCACGCTCAACACCATCTTCGGGGACGGCTCGCAGCAGTCGGGCGGTTTCATGGGTTCGCTGCTGAGCGCGGGCAAGCGCCTGCTCACGGGCGAGTCGCTGTTCATGACCGTGTTCACGAACCAGGGCACGGGCAAGCGCAAGGCCGCGTTCGCCGCGCCCTACCCGGGCAAGATCGTCGCGTTGCACCTGAAGGAGCTGGGTGGCGAGCTGGTCGCGCAGAAGGACTCTTTCCTGTGCGCGGCCAAGGGCGTGTCGCTGGGCATCGCGTTCACGCGTCGCTTCGGCGCCGGCCTGTTCGGCGGTGAGGGCTTCATCCTGCAGAAGCTCGAGGGTGACGGTTGGGCGTTCGTGCACGCCGGCGGCACGCTCGAGGAGCGCGTGTTGGGTCCGGGCGAGACGCTGCGCGTGGACACGGGCTGCATCGTGGCCATGCAGCCGAGCGTGGACTACGACATCCAGATGGCCGGTGGCGTGAAGACCATGCTGTTCGGCGGCGAGGGCCTGTTCTTCGCCACGCTGCGCGGTCCGGGCAAGGTGTGGCTGCAGTCGCTGCCCCTGTCGCGTCTCGCGAGTCGCATCTACGCCGCCGCTCCGCAGACCGGTGGGGGTGGTCGCGAGCAGGGCTCCATCCTGGGCGGGCTCGGCAACCTGCTCGACGGGGACGGCGCCTGACCGACCGCTCCATCCATAGCCAATGAACGAGGGGCCGGTGCCGCGACGCGGCGCCGGCCCTCCTCTTTGCGGTCCGGCCGGTTCTGGATCCCGGGGGGCGTGCGGGACACCGGGGCGCCCCGAGCGGTGGCGGGAGCGCTGGGTCCGGCGGCAAGCCGCTGCCGTGCAGCGCGTTGGATGGTCCCTGCGGAGGGGCAGGGTCCGCTCCCCTGCACGCCCTCCCGCGCGAATCGCACGGCCCTACGCAATTCGCTCATCCCCGGGGGGTGGGGGGGCCGAAAACCTCGGTACTCGCGAGTCGTCGCCCATCCCGACCCTCACGCCGAGGTCCCGTCATGCCGAAGTCGCCGTGCCGTGCTGCGCGTGGTTTCTCACTGATCGAGCTGATGGTCGTGCTCGCGGTGTTCGGCACGCTGCTCACATTCGGTATCCCTGCGTACCACTCCTACCTGCAGAGCCAGATGCTCCGCGGGACGAGTGAGCGTCTCGTGCAGACCGTGCAGTTGCAGCGCACGCGCGCGATGAGTGTGGGGCAGGACGTCTCGCTGGTGTTCAACACCACCGCGCCCGCCGCGTGGGTCGTCGTCGGCCCCAACGGATCGGTGCGCCACGAGCTCCCGAACGGCGTGACCTTCGCTTCCGCGAACCCGTCGTCCCTCACGCTCTCGCGCTCCGGGCGCACGAACACCTCGGCCATGGTGGTGTTCGCGAACCGCGCCGGCGCCACCGACACCGTCAGCATCCAGGTCTCGGGATTGGCGCTCATCCGATGAGGTCCGCTCCCGTGCCCACGCCCTCCACCGAACGCGGCATGTCGCTCGTCGAGCTCATGGTCGCGCTCATCGTGCTTTCGGTCGGGTTGCTCGCCGTGGGGCGACTATTCCCGACGGGCGCTCGCACTCAGGAGCAGGACCACCTGCTCGTGTCGGCGAACTACTACGTGCAGGAGAAGGTCGAATCGCTCACCGGCCGCGTCTGGTCGGATCCCGATCTCACGGAAGGACGACATCCGCCCGGGACGGGCACCGAATCCCTCGGCAGCGGCGCCTGGCGGCGCCACTGGACGGTGACCACGCTGACCGGGGACCTGGACAATCTGAAGAAGGTCGAGGTGACGGTGGAGTACGAGGGCGCCGGAAGCGGCCCGCGAGCCGTGACCGCGACCACCTACGTGAGGCGGTGACCCATGCGTGTCCATCCACACGCCAGTCCGAACGCGCGGCGCGACGCCGGCTTCTCGCTCGTCGAGCTCATGGTGACCGTGGCCATCTTCGCGGTGGTCGCGGTCACGGTGACGCTCGTGCTCATGAACTCGGCGCGCACCAAGCAGCGCACCACCGCGCATCTCGAGGCGGAGCAGACCGCACGCGCGGCCATGGACCTCATGGCGCGTGACATCCGCTCGGCCGGTTACGGCGCGGACCTCGACTGGGGCACGCCGCAGCCTGCGGTGGCCTACGTGGACGAGCAGGAGATCATCCTGTCGCAGAACCAGCTCCCGTTCCCCGACGCCGGGAACGGCCCGCTGCCGCCGCTCGCGTACGACCCGGCCGCGACCCCTCGTCCGTACCCGCTCGACGGCACCACGTACGCGCCGCCGATCCGCTATCGCACGGGTGCCGAGCTCATCCGTTACACGCTCGACGCCAACAACGACGGCCTGGTGGACGCCAACGACATCACCTCGCCCGAAGGCGCCGACGCGGCCGCCTCGCCCAATCCCGACGACTTCGTGCTGCTGCGTCAGGTGTACGGGGACAGTACGGGCAACGTCGCGGGGAACAACGGTGGTGCGAGCGAGCGCGTCGCGCTGGTGACGCCGTGGGACTGGGCGAACGGTCCGGTGCCGCCGAGCCGACTCGCCGACATCCAGCGCGTGACCATGCAGGTCACCGCGGCCTCGTCGCGTCCCGACTCCCGTGGCGCTTACGCGCAGACCACGCTCCAGAGCGAGGTCAACGCGTCGCGCAGCGTGCCGGACTTCGGCGCGAAGGTGTACGTGGTCTCGGGCTACGTCTACGCCGACGCCAATCTCAATCGCGTCCGCGACACGGGCGAGACCGGTCTGCCCGGTGCCACCGTGCGCCTCGGTAGTCAGGTCGCGTACTCCGCGGCGAGCGGTTACTACCAGTTCCGCATCGGTGCGGGGACCTATCTCATGCGTCACACGGCGCCCATGGGCTGGGGTTCGTACGCCTCGCCCGACAGCTTCAACGTCACCGTGGTGG
>JBEGJG010000103.1:0-7266 GCA_041184705.1 Candidatus Eiseniibacteriota bacterium | reverse complement strand
CCCCGACGAGTTCCGCGGCCGACGCGCGGAGTACCTCACCGAGGTGCGCGACGTGCTGTTGCCCGAGATCCACCGCCGCGGCATGGCGACCACCGTGGATGTTTTCTGCGACCCCGTGGGGTTCAGCGTGGCGGAGTGCCGACCGGTGCTCGAGCGCGCACGCGACCTCGGGTTCGCCATCAAGCTGCACGCCGAGCAGACCGAGCACAGCGGTGGGGCGGCGCTTGCGGCCGAACTCGGGGCGCGCAGCGCCGACCATCTCGAGGCCGCGACCGAGGACGACTGGCGCGCGCTGGGGGCCGCCGACACGGTGGGCGTGCTGCTGCCGGCCGCCGCGCTCACGCTGCGCCAGCGCCTGCCCGAGGCTGGCATGTTGCGCCGCACCGGGGCCCGGGTGGCGATCGCCACCGACTTCAACCCCGGCACCGCACCCGCCCAGTCCCTCATGGAGTGCGCCACGCTGGCCGGGCGGCTGTGCGGGTTCGACGCCAACGAGCTGCTGCTCGCCATCACCTGGAACGCCGCCAAGGCGCTGGGGGCCGAGGCCGAGGTCGGGCACCTGAGCCCCGGGGCGTGGGGCGATGCCGTGCAGTGGGAGTGCGAGTCGCTCGAGGAGCTGCCGTACTGGATGCCGGCGGTGCGCCCCGACACCGTGTTCATGCGCGGCGCCGACCTCGCCCTGCCCGCCGTGGAGCGCCGCGTCTGGCCTTGACCACAACGGGTTACGTCATCCCGTTCGTGTGAGTTCGAAGGTCCGTGAGGGCTCCGCGCCCCGACGGTGCAGGGGGCGCCCCGGGTGGCCGCGCCGACCGCGCCCGGAGTAGCATGCCGCCTCCGTCCGCCCGTCACCCGTCCCGTCCGTCAGGAGCCCCGCGATGCCCCGTCTGGTCGAATGCGTCCCCAACTTCTCCGAAGGCCGCCGCCGCGAGGTGGTGGACCGCATCCTCGACGCCATCGCCGCCGTGCCCGGGGTGACGCTGCTCGACCGCGAGATGGACCCCGACCACAACCGCTCCGTGCTCACCTTCGCGGGCGAGCCCGAACCGGTCATGGAGGCGGCGTTCCGCGCGATCGCCATGGCGTCCACGCTCATCGACCTGAACCAGCACCGCGGCCAGCACCCGCGCATGGGCGCGACCGACGTGGTGCCGTTCGTGCCCGTCGAGGGCGTGACGCTCGACGACTGCGCCGAGATGGCGCGACAGGTCGGACGCCGTGTGGGCGAGGAGTTGGGCATCCCGGTGTTCCTGTACGAGGCGGCCGCGAGCACGCCTGCGCGTAAGAGCCTCGCCGACGTGCGGCGCGGTGAGTTCGAGGGCCTGCGCGAGGCGATCGGGACCGATCCCGCCAAGCGCCCCGACTTCGGCCCCGAGCGCATCCACGCCACGGCGGGGGCGACCGCGATCGGCGCGCGGCGGTTCCTGGTCGCGTTCAACGCCAACCTGAACACGCCCGACGTGCGGGTGGCCAAGGCGATCGCGGCCGCCATCCGCGAGCAGTCGGGTGGGCTCACGAACGTGCGCGCGCTCGGCTTCAGCATCGAGAACGGTCGGTGCGCGCAGGTGAGCATGAACCTCGTCAACGTCGAGGCCACGCCCATCCATCGCGTGCTCGCGCTGGTGCGCGACGAGGCCGCGCGCCATGGTGCGGCCGTCCGCGGTTGCGAGGTGGTGGGGTTGGTGCCCGAGGCGGCCATGCTCACCGCGGCCGAGCACACGCTGCAGCTCGAGGGCTTCAAGCGCGATCAGGTGCTCGAACTGCGCCTGCGCAACGCGCCGCTCACCGAGGCCGTGCCGATCGCGTCGTTCCTCGATCAGGTGGCCGGGCCCACGCCCACGCCGGGCGGGGGAACCGTGTCCGCGTTCGTCGGCGCGGTGGCCGCATGCCTGCCCGCCATGGTGGCCAACCTCACCCTGGGCAAGAAGAAGTACGCCGCAGCCGAGGAGGCCATGGCCGGGATCAAGCGCGACGCCGAGGGGCTGCGACGCGAGCTGCTCGCCCTCGGGCGCCGCGACAGCGAGGCGTTCGACCAGGTGCTGCGGGCGCGCCGGATGTCGCAGGCGGGCCCTGCCGAGGTGGCCGACCGCGACGCCGCCATGGCCGCCGCCGACCGCGAGGCCGTGCAGGTCCCGCTCGAGACCGCCCGGGCCTGCGTGCGGGTGGCCGAGCTGGCCGCTCTGGCCGCGGAGCGGGGCAACACGAACGCCTGCTCGGACGCCGGCGTGGCGGGCCTGCTCGCCCGGGCGGCCGGGGAGGGGGCCCTGCTGAACGTCCAGATCAACCTGAAGTCCATGCCCGGATCGGCCGATACCGAGCGTGTGGCGGCGGAGGCGGAGGCCGTCCGCTCGGCCCTCGTGGTCGCGGCGGACCGGTGTGCCTCGGCCGTGCAGGCCGCGATGAACGCTTGACGTCAGGGAGTGGACGCCGCGACGCGCGTGAGCGCCGAGCAGCCGGGGGAACGAGCCAACTTGGACAAGGCGATCGAGATCAAGCGTCGAGCCCAAAGGTGCGTCCAGAACGGTGATCTGGACGGCGCGCTCCGGGAGTACGAGAAGCTCGTCGAGACCCCCGACGCCGACCCGTACCACTTCGTGCTGCTCGCCGACCTGCTCTACAAGAAGGGCGATCAGGGGCGCGCCTCGGAGCGGTACCTCGACGCCGTGGGCGCCTACCAGCGCGCCTCGCTCTACAAGAACGCCATCGCCGTCTGCAAGAAGATGCTGCGCCTCAACCTGTCGCAGGGCCCCGTGCTCCGCAACCTCGCCGAGCTGCACGCGCTCGACGGGCTCACGGGTGAGGCGGCGCTGTACTGGACGCAGTACGCCGAGGTCATGGTGCGCGCGAACCAGCCCCTCGAGGCCGCGAGCGCGCTGCGCAAGGCGTTCGAGAACGCGCACGACGACGTGCGTCTGCTCGAGCAGTTGGCCGAGGTGCAGGTCGTCTCGGGCGAGGACGCCGTGGCCGCGGGCACGTTGCTCGAGGCGTCGGTGCTGTATCGCGCGCGGGGCCGCATGGACGACGCGCAGCGCTGCGAGACGCGCGCCGGCGAGCTCGACTCGAGCGCGAGCATGCCGCTGCCCGAGCTCACGCTGCCCGAGTCGCTGGCCGTTCCCGGTCTGTCCGCCCCGAGTGTGGTGGAGCCCTCGATCGAGCCCGTGGTCGTGGCCGACGAGCGCCCCGCGTCCCCGTTCCGTCTCGAGGCGGTGGAGGGTCCTGCGAGCGACTCGCTCGACCTCGACCGTCCCGCCGCGTTCCGTCCGCCCGTGAGCGTGGATGAGGGTGGTTTCGAGCGAGCGCCGTCGTTCGCGCCGCCGCTGGAGTCCCCCGAGTCCATCGCCACGCCGCCGGTGCCCGAGACCTCCGAGGCGCCCTCGAACGTGACGCCGCTGCCGCTGCCGGTCGCCGAGAGCGTGCCCACGCCGTCCACGATCGCCGAGCGTCCTTCGGTGCACGCGCTCGACGAGGCCCAGGTCGAGGCCGCCCTCGCACGCGCGCAGGAGGAGTTCCGCGCCGGTCGTCGCGACGAGGCCGCCCTCGCGCTGGTCGAGGCCGCACGCGGTTACGAGTCGCTCGGGCGTCTCGAGAACGCCGCCACCATCCTGCGCAGTCTGGGGCGCGGGGGGCAGGCCACGCTCGAGACGCTGCGCATGTGGCTCGACAACTGCGAGCGTCGCGGGGACCGCACCGAGGCCGCGCAGGTCGCGTGCGAGCTCGGGGACCGCGCGATCAACGACGGTGACGAGTCGGCCGCGCGCGGGTGGTTCGAGCGCGCGCTCGCGATCGACGCTGGGCACGCCCTCGCGCGCCGTCGCCTGCAGCGTCTCGCGGGCGAGGTGCCCGACAACATCGTGCCGCTGCCGCTGCCCGCCGCACCCGCGGCCGATCAGGGCCGCGTCGAGGTCGCGCTGGGGCGCGCCGAGGCCGCCTCGTTCGATCTGGCCGGTCTTCTGCAGGAGTTCCGACGCGGGGTCGAGTCGCAGTTGGAAGGCGACGCCCAGGGGCATTACGATTTGGGCATGGCCTACCGCGAGATGGGGTTGGGGGAGCAGGCGATCGAGGCGTTCCGCGCCGCGACCGCCGACGCGGCACTCGCCGTGCGCGCGCACGAGATGATCGGGCGCTGCCACGCCGACGCCGGCCAGCACGAGGACGCCGTCCACGCCTTCGAGGCCGGACTGGTGTCGTCGCCCGACGCCGAGGGCGAGGCCGAGTTGCACGTGCTCGCCGCGCACAGCCTCGCCACGCTCGGTCGTCACGCCGAGGCCGTCGAGCAGCTCGAGGCCGCCGAGGCGGTGGCCCCCGGGCGTGCCGACGTGGCCGAGCGTCTCGTCGAGTACCGGTCGTTGCGGAAGGCGGCATGACCGACGCCCGGCCACCGCAGCCCTTCGGAGGCCGGCTCGAACTGCATGCCCACACCCACTTCAGCGACGGCCATCTGTCGCCGGCCGAGCTGGTGGAGTACGCACTCGAACGCTCGGTGACCGCGCTCGCGATCACCGACCACGACTCGGTCGAGGGCGTCGCGCCCGCGCAGGCCGCCGCCGCCGGTCGGCTCGAGATCGTCCCCGGCATCGAGATCTCGTCGTCGTACGAGGGCATGGACCTGCACATCCTCGGCTACTTCGTGGATCCGACCTCGCAGGCCCTGCTCACTCGGCTCGCGTCGTTCCGCGACGAGCGTCGTCAGCGCGCCGTGGACATCGTGGCGCGTCTCGCCGAGTTGGGGGTGAACGTGGACGCCGAGGGGATCATCGCCTCGGCGGGGCCCGGTGTGGTGGGTCGCCCGCACGTCGCGCAGGCCCTGTTGCGCGGCGGCCACGTGCCCTCGATCGAGGTCGCCTTCCAGCGCTACCTCGGTCCGCGCGGCGAGGCCTACGTGCCGCGCCCCGACTTCCCGTCGGCCGAGGCGGTGCGTGCCATCCGCGACGCGGGCGGGGTGGCGGTGCTCGCGCATCCGGGCTCGCTCGCACGTCGCGTGGTGGAGTCGCTCGCGGACGCCGGACTCGGCGGCGTCGAGGTCTGGCACCCGCAGCACGGCATCACCGCGCAGCGCCGTTGGTACGAGACGGCGCAGGCGCTCGGACTCGTGCCGAGCGGTGGCTCGGACTTCCACGGTCCGCATCGCGGCGCGGGGCTGGGCGACATGCCCGTGCCGCCGCGCACGCTCGACGACCTGCGCGCGCGCGCGGCCAGCGCCACGCGCGGTTGACCGCGGCGGGCTTTGACGCCCGCGCCGCACGCTCCCTATCCTGCGGGGTGTCGCCCTTCCCCTCGCTCCCGGGAGAGTCCGTCATCCACCGACTGCGCCGTACCGCGTCCCTCGCGGGCCTCCTCGTCGCGTGCCTCGCCGGTGCGCCCACCGCTCGCGCCGCCGCATGGCTGCCCCCCGCGCTCGATGCGCGCCCGTTCCTCGAGACCTGGGCGCTGCCCGGCACCGCCATGTTCGTGGACGACGCGCACCTCGGACCGGGCCTGCCCGCGCACCACATGGGCTTCATCGTGGGTGGGCTGACGCGCCGCGACGCGCTCGTGGCGCCGCAGGGTCCATGGCCGGCGATCGTCGAGGCCCAGCCGCCGCTGGCGTGGTACGACTCGACCGAGGTGGTGGTGGGGGCCGACGCCGGTTGGCTCGGTTACGGCGCGTCGCTGGTGGACGTGCGCACGCACGCCTCGGCCCCGCGCACGCGGATCCCGCGCGCGGCGTTCACCACCGTGAACGGTTCGTCGGGGCTCGATCGCAACTCGATCCTGCTCGAGCGCGGGGACTCCCGCGGTTGGCTGCGCGGGGGCTCGGTCTCGAATCGGCACGCGCCGGTCGCCACGCTGGGGCGCAGAGGCGAGCACCTGTGGTTCGTGGACGCCTCGCGCATCCGCGGGGCGCATCGTCTCGAGGCCAACTTCACGCAACGCGGGGCCGCCGCGACGACGCGCGTGGACGACCGCGAGGTGGACCTCATCGGAGGTGTGCGCCCGCCGTGGCGGGGGTTCGAGGAGTCCGCGCGCGGCGAGAGCGGGGGAATGCTCTACGAATGGACGCCCGAGGGACGTCGCGTCTCGCTGGCCGTCCGCCGCAGTCTCGATCACCGCGAGTCCTTCGAGTCCCCGCTCGACGGCGTGCGGTTCGTGTTCGCCGAGCGCCAGGCGCAGGAGAACGCGCTCGTGGCCGAGGCCGATCGCACCGACGGCGATCGCGTGACCGGTCTGCGGCTCGCGCTCGCGCAGAGCCGCGTGCGTCGCAGCCCCGACTTCCTCAACACGCTCGTCGCACGCGACTGGCGTCAGCGCAGCGTGTGGTTGGGGGCGCGACACGAACGTCCGTTGTTCGCCGGTCGGCTCGAGGTGCAGGCCGGCGTGGGGTTGCAGTCGGCCGACTCGCGCCTGGGTCTCGTGCCCGCGGTCGAGTGGGTGCGCGCCGTGCCGGGTCTGCGCACGCGCCTGCATGCGGGGCGACAGCTCACGCCGGTGTGGAGCGACCTCGCCCCGATCACGACCCCGTTCACGCAGGATGCGTGGCTGGCGGGCGGCGAACTCGGTCTGGGGCAGCGCGCCCGCGACTGGATGACGGTGTCGGTGCTGGGCGCGCGTGTGGACGGGAGAGCGCGGATCGAACGCATGCCCGTGCGCGACGTCACGCTGCGATACGGATGGGTGCGCGGCGAGGTGCCCGTGTACGACGGGCTCGCCTCGCTCGCGATGGGGGCGCGGCGCGGGGTGTTCGCGGCCGACCTCTCGGGCTTCGCGCGCGTGAACCCGCGCGTCGCGTTCGAGGCGCTCACCGACCCCTCGCTCGGTGCACGGGCCGGGGTGGAGGCCGCGTTCCACGTGTTCCAGGGCGACCTCGGCGTGGTGCTGAGACTCGAGGGTGCGTGGGTCGGGCCGCGCGAGTGGGCCCCGCTGCCCGAGTACTTCCAGCAGCCGCAACCGCTCGACGGCTACCTCACGTCGGCGGGCTCGCTCATGCTCGAACTGGGCGATGCCCGGTTCGGCCTGCGCGTGCAGAACCTCGAGGACATCGCGCGCCCGCAACCGTGGGCCGACCCGAGTCGTGCGTTCCCGGGCACCCCGGCGCTCGGCGCCGGACGCCAGATCCGTTTCGAATTGGCCTGGCCGTTCTTCGACTGACGCGCCCCCGATCACCCGCCCCCGCGGGGATCCCATGCCCGGACTCACCGACGACGAGGCCCGTGGCGCGAGACTGCTGCTCGCTCTGCTCGTGCTCGGCACCCTGCTCGACCTCACGCGGGGCTCGCGCCCGAGCCTGACGCC
>JBEGJG010000102.1:0-7289 GCA_041184705.1 Candidatus Eiseniibacteriota bacterium | reverse complement strand
GCACACCCGCGAGCGATACGACCTCATCGTGTCCGAACCCACGAACCCGTGGATCTCGGGCGTGAACGCGCTGTTCACGACCGATTTCTACCGTCTGGTGCGCGCCCGTCTCACCCCGGACGGCGTGTTCGCGCAGTGGCTGCCGGTGTACGAGCTCTCGCCCGAGAGCTTCCACAGCCTCATGGCGGCGTTCGCCTCGTCGTTCCCCGACGCGCAGCTGTTCTGCATGTGGAAGGCGAGCGACGTCATCCTCGTCGCGGCTCCACCCGAGCGCCGCCTTTCGCTCGAACGTCTCGCGTCCCCCGCGCTCGACCGCATGCGCGCCGACGCCGGACTCGAGCACCCCGAGGACGTGGCGGCCTTCGAGGTCGGACCGCTCGCGAACCTCCACCCGCGACTCTCGGGGGCGACCCCGAACACCGATGACCGCCCGTTCGTGGAGTACCGTGCCCCGCGCGACCTCGTCGAGGTGGGTCGGGCAGCTCGCAACCCGCATCCCGAGGTCATGGCGGGCCTGCCGCGTTCGGTGCGTCCACCGGCCGAGGGGATGCTCGCGGCCTGGCCGTCCGACCTCCGGCTCGCGGCCCGAGCGCGCGCCATCGTGACCGACCTCGGCCCCAATGACCCGGGCCCCGTGCTCACCGAACTGCGCGTCGCAGGGCTGGGGCCGCTGGCCGACACCCTCGCATCCCGGCACGCCCGGACCGTTCGCGCGCTACGCGAGGGGTTCCTGCGCACCACCCTGCGGGAACGTGGCATGGCGCGTGACGCGGCCGCGGCGCGCGACGCGCTCGAGGCGATCGCCAACGAGGGTTTCGCCACCGCGAGCGACTGGAGACTGCTCGCCATGGCCCGCCTCGAGGCGGGGGACGTGCCCGGCGCCCGAGCGGCCGCCGAGACCGCGGCCGCAGGACTCTCGGGCAGCGATCGCGTGGAGGCGTTGGTGGTCGCCGGCAGCGCGGCGCTGCGGCTGCGCGAGGACGCCCGGGCGCTCACGCATGCGGCCACCCTGCAGCGACTCGCTCCTGCGGATCCGCGCGGCTACGACCTCGAGGCCCGCATCCGCGTCATCCGTGGCGAATCCGATGCGGCGCGCTCGGCCGTCGAACGGGGACTCGCGCGCGTGCCCGGCGATGCGACGTTGATGCAGGCCCGCCGCGCGCTCGCCTCGCGCTGAAGCGGCCGACTCAGACGCGTGCGTCGAGGAGTTCGCGCACGCGCTGGCCCAGTGTCGCCGGGCTGAACGGTTTCGAGAGCAGCGCGATGCCTCCGCCCACGATGCCGTGCTGCGCGATGATGTCGTCGGTGTAGCCCGAGACGAACAGGATGGGGAGGTTCGGCATGCGGCGACGCACCTCGTCCGCCAGCTGTTTGCCGTTCATGTGCGGCATCACCACGTCGGACACGAGGATGTCGGGCCGCACCCGTCCGCTGTCGATCGCATCGAGCGCGCGATCGCCACGGTCGAACTCCTGCACGTGGAAGCCCACCCGACGCAGGCCCATGACCATGAGCTTGCGGACCTGATCGTCGTCCTCGACGAGCAGCACGTGGTCGCGGTCGTCCACCGCCGGGATGGGGGCGGAGGGATCCTCGATCCCGGTCTCGACCCGGAGGGGCCAACTCACGATGAACGTGGCGCCGGCGCCGGGAGTGCTGCGAACCTCGATCGTCCCCTGGTTCTGCTGGATGACCCCCAGCACGGTGGCGAGCCCCAGCCCGGTGCCCTTGTGGACCTCCTTCGTGGTGAAGAAGGGCTCGAAGATGTTGGCCTGCATCGCCTCGTCCATGCCGCCGCCCGTGTCGCGCACCGTCAACTGGACCGCCGGCTCGCTGTTGGGGAGCGGACTGTTCACGCGAACGATGCGGGTGGCGACGTGGATCTCACGCACGCTCACCGGGGGCTGCGCGTCGTGGATCGCGTCGCGCGCGTTGAGCAGGAGGTTGCCGAGCAGCTGATCGAGCTGCTGACGATCCGCGAGGACGGGCGTGGCCTCGGGGCACGGCCGGAAGTGCAACGTGATGTCCTCGCCGAGCAGTCGCCGGTAGATGCGCAGCGAGTCCTCGAGCGTGCGGTTCATGTCCACCGGGACCGGCTGGATGACCTGCTTGCGGCTGAAGATGAGGAGCTGCTGGGTGAGCTCCTGCGCACGGCGGGACGCCCCCTCGATCTCGGTGAGATGAGCGAGCATGTGCTCGGGCAGATCCGGTGCCCCCATGAGCATCTCGGTGTTGCCGAAGATGACCATGAGCAGGTTGTTGAAGTCGTGGGCCACGCCACCGGCCAGTCGACCGATGGACTCCATCCGTCGAGCCTGTGACAACTGGGTCTGCAGGCGCTCCTGATCGGCCTCCGCCTGACGGCGATGGGAGAGGTCGTGGAAGATGCACAGCTTCTGGTCTCGCCCGGCGGCCCGCATCCTCATCATCCGGATCTCGACCGGGACCGACTTGCCCTCCGGGGTCCGAAGGGCCTGCTCGAGGACTCGTACATCGCCCTCGAGACGCTCACGGGTGGCCGCACCGGGCGCCTCGAGCAGGTCGGTGAGCAGCATGCCGAACAGGTCGTGGCAACCTCGTGCCGAGATGCGGCACAGGGCCGGGTTGCAGTCCACGAGGCGACCGGTGTGGTCGTCCACCAGCGCCATGCCGTCCGCGCTGTCCTCGAACAGATGACGGTAGCGCCCCTCGCTCTCGCGCAGCAGCGACTCGGTGCGCTGCTGCTCCTCGACCCGCTCCTCGAGCGTGGCGTTCGCGCGTTCGAGCGCATGGTTCGTGCGATCGAGCTGCTCGAGCTGGTCCGCGACGAGTTGGTGCGAGAGCAGCATGCGGTGGAGCACGTCCACGTGACTCGCGAACATGCGCAGTCCCGGGACCCCGAGCGCGTCCATGGCGGGGAAGAACGCCTTCTTCCGTTCCGTGACCGCGGTCAGGAGGATACGGATGGGCGTCTCCCCGGGCGCGCTCACGGGTGCCAGCATCATCGCCGCCAGTTCCTCGCCTCCGAACGCGAGGTGCTTGAGCGCGGGCCCTTCCTGGAACAGGGCGTTGCGAGCGAGGAAGTCGTGCAGCCGACGGACGCCCTCCTCGGGCTCGGGCAGCAACGTCGGCCGCGGTCCCCGGGAGGCGAGGATGCGGCGCTCGTTGCCCTCGTACTCGATCGCCATGCAGACCTCGCACTCGAAGGCCTCCGTGGCGGCATCCACCACGGAGTCCCAGAACGAGGACAGCCGGGCATGCGACAGCACGCGCTCGCTCGCACGCACGATGGCATCGAGCACGCGCTGCTCACGGTCCCGGCGCTCCCGCAGGTCGATGAGCGACTGCTGCGTCGAGAGCAGCAAGCCGACCGTCTCCCTCAGCTCGCGCTGAGGGTCGGACGGGGCCGGCTGCCCCGGGCCGTGGGGGGCCGGGGGCTCAGAGGGCTGCCGAGGACTCATCCGCGAGTGATGACGTAGAGCGAGGTCGTGTAGTTGTGGAAGGTGTTGAGGCCCCCGAGGCGGGCGAACTCACCGAAGCCGTACATGCCCAGCCAGGGACCGGTCCTGCCGTCGGGGAAGAGGGGCGTCTGCATGGCCTTCACGATCTCCTCCTTGGCCACGCGATCGAGCATGAGACGTCCGCGCGCCCCGCAGTCGGCATGGAACACGCCCACCACCTTGCGCGAACCGATGGCGGCGCACATCTGACGCATCATCATGTCCATGTTGCGGAAGATGCGGTCCTCGTCCCGGCGCATGAGCGCGAGGCGCGTCCCCACCGGACAGTTCACCGGCATGAGGAAGGTGCCGTCGGGCAGGCGACGCGTGATGACGCGCAGCAGGTGGGAGTCACCGTATTCCGCCGCGAGCTCGGGCGACAGCGCGACACCGACCGCGCCCGGCGGGATGGTGTCGCCGGGCGTCGCGGTCTCGGGCAACCCGAGGTTGCGCGTGAACACCTTCCACGCCGGCTCCCCGTCGAGTTCGTGGACCTGGTTGCCCGTCGAGCGGGTCACGGTCATCTCGACGCCCAGCGGCACGAAGCCGTGCGAGGCCTGCGTCAGCACCTCGAGCGTCGGGTCGAAGAAGCCCACCAGCATCGCGGCGTGCTCGTGGATATGGTCGTCCACGAACTGGAAGCTCGAGATGCCCTTCATGTTGTCGGCCGAGGTGCCACCGAAGATGGTGCACTCCGCGCCGAGCACCGACTCGAGACCGGCGATGGACTCGTCGCAATCCACGTCGATACCCGAAGCGAGGAACAGGACGAACCGCGGACGGGTGGGACGCGCGGCCACCAGGTCACGCGCGAGACGGGAGGCCGCCTCACGCGAGTTGGAACCGTCGAGCCGATCCACGACGGTCATCGCGCAGTCCTGCTCGTCGCCCCACACCATCATGAGCGCGAACGCGCGCAGGTTCTCGTTGGCGCCCTCGCTGCCGATCACGCCGGCGCAGGTACAGCCCATGATGCGCGCGGTCGGGCAGTGCTTGCGGATCGCAGGCAGGATCGCGCTGTCGTCGTGACCCATCGTGACGTGGAACGCCACCAGACGGCAGTCCTTGGGGGAGCGGCCTTCGGAGGCGGCGAGGATCGCGGACTCGACCGCCTGCGCGGTGTCCACGATGCCGTTCGACGAGGAGGAGAAGCCGATCATGTCACGCTCGGGGGATGGAGGGACGGTTGGCCTCGTCCCGAGAGGGACGGGCTCATCGAGTGGACCCTGCGTCCCTCACGCGAGCGCGGATGGACGCGACACAAGTAGAACACTCCCAGGCAATGACTTGCAATGCGCCCGATGGAGTGGACTGCCCATCCTGGAGAGAGTGGGTCCGCATCGGCAGATATTGCCGGTCGCGGAACGCTTCCCGTTCACTCACAGGGGACGCGAAAGGCGTCCGATGGACTCCTGCGGCTCGTTCGAGGCCCCGGGATGCGATTCCCCTCGCATTCTCCCGGCCGGGGGACCGCCCGCCTCACGTCAAAGGGCGGTCTTGGCCTTCACGAGGTCGGCACGCACGGACTCGAGCAGTTCGGCCACACCTTCCGCGTCCAGTCCGAGCAGCGTGGCGAGCGGATGGTCCTCGAGCACGAGTTCCGGCGTGGGAGCGAGGCTCTCACCCAGCTTGGCGGCGATGCGGTCGGCGAACGCCACGATGCGCACCAGCACCGGGCGGTCCGCGAAGTCGGTGGCGTGATGGTCCCGCACCATCTCGCGGATCGCGACCGGCAGCTTCCACGCCTCGAACAACCCCTCACCGATGCGGCAGTGGAGGGAATCGAAGAGCAGGATGAGCGAGGTGCGCGACAGCTTCCGGTCGGGAGCGCGACGCTTGATCTCGGCCACCGTGCGCAGCACCACGATCTTGCCGATGTCGTGCAGCAACCCACCGAGGAACGCGAGCTCGGCGTCGGCGCGAAGCCGGGTCGCGAGGTGCCGCGAGGCGAGCGCGACCGCCAGCGAGTGATTCCACAGCTGATGCAAGAGCGCGTCGTCCTCGGGATCGGGGCTGCGGAAGACGTTGCGCATCGAGACGCTCAGCACCGCGTGCTCGGTGGCGTTGAGCCCGAGCCGATTCACGGCGTGATGCAGGTCGGTGATCTCCTCGAGGCCCGAGAACGCGACCGAGTTGGCGTAGCGCAGCAGCGCACTCGCGAGCGCAGCCTCGTGCTCGATGACCTCGACCAGACGGTCCACCGCGGCGTCATGCTCGATCAGGTCGCGCACCTTGAGGGCGGTCTCGGGCAGCACCGGGATCTCGATCCGGCCGGCGCGCACCTCCTGGTCGATCATGTCCACGAGCGAGAGCACACCGCCTTCACCGCCGGTCGCACCCGCTGTCCGCTCCGCCATGGTCATCCCCCCGCGGTCCGGGTCCCGGGACCGCTCGTCCCACGGAGTCTCGGCACGGGGAGGGCGGACTTGAGCGCCCAAGGGGCGCCGAACGCCCCGGAAGCGGAACTTGCACGGTCGTGACGGCCACCGGGACCGAAGGACCATGCCGCGGTCAGTGGCTTTGGTCGTACCCGGCGCGGCGGCGCTCCTCGACGATGCGGATGGATTCCCCGCTCGTGTTGGAGTGCAGGATGAGCGGCAACTTGCGAGCGTAGTTCCAGCCCGGGTCACGTTCGGGGGTGTGGCAGCCGATGCAGGTCGCCTCGCCGACCCGGTCAGTGGGTGCGCGCTCGCTCAGGTGCAGGGTGCCCATGCCATGGCAGTTCTCGCACTGCACGTCCACCAGGTGGGGAGTGCTCTCCGCGGTGCGGAAGCCGCCCGGACCGCCGTAGCCCACGACGTGACAACCGATGCACTCCGGGGTGGAGTCCTTCCGCTCGCGCACCAGCGTCTCCCACGCGATCGAGTGCGCGGTGGTCGCCCACTGCGCGGCCTCGGCGGGATGGCAGCGCGCGCACACCTCGCCGCCCACGAAATGGTCCACGGGGTCCTGCTCGGGATCGGCGTCGGCCAACGCCTGGATGCGACGCTGTTCCTCGCGCATGCGTTCGTTGTAGGCGTCCTCGAACGCCTGGACGGCGGCGAGCATGTGCGTCTCGCCGCGGCGCTCGGGCCCGAGGGCGAGCACCGACGCCGACCACGCCGACGGCGCGCTCGCGGTCGGGGCGGTCCACTCGAGGAGCCCGAGGTGCTGTCCCTGGTCACCCGCGTAAGACGCGATGCCATCGCCGACCCGACGCCCCTGCTGGAGCACGGGAATCTCGTTCCCGAGCACGACCGCGTCCACGCCCGGCACCGCCGAGGCGAGGTCCTCGCCACCCACGCGCCCCATCTGCGCGAGCAGCACGACCACCTCGGCGCCCTGCGCGCGCAGGGCGGCGATGGTGCGCTCGGCCGCGCCCTCCGGATCCTCGACGCGCAGCGAGTCGCGCGCCGGACCGAGATCGAAGCGGTCCCCGATGAGGGCGAACACCCCGATGCGCCGGCCCCCGCGTTCGACGATGCGCGAGGCGGGGAAGGCGAGACGCCCCGTGGTGCGGTCGGTGAGGTTGGCGCACACCACGGCGAGGCCCGCACGCCGCACCTCGCTCCGCAGGAACGCGAGCCCGAACTGCAGGTCGCGCGGAGCGACGCCCATGGCGTCCACGCCGAGTCGCGCGAGCTCGGGGAGCACGAACGGGGGCAGATCCGGACGCGCCGGGAGGTCGGGGAACGAACCCCCGCCATCCAGCACCACGACGGTGCCGTGCTCGCGTCGCAAGCTGTCGAGCGCTCCCGCGATGCGCGCCAACCCACCCTTCGGCACGCTGCAACCGCACGGGCTCGTCTTGGCCTTGAGGTCGGCGTAGGT
>JBEGJG010000101.1:0-7379 GCA_041184705.1 Candidatus Eiseniibacteriota bacterium | reverse complement strand
CGAGCGATCCCATGCGACGTCCACGCGCGCGCTTGCGGGCACAGGCCCGGCGCGCGACGACGTAGGTCCAGGTCGAGAGTGAGGCGTCGCCTCGGAACCGGGCCAACGAGCGCAACAGGGAGTGCAACACGTCCTGCACGAGGTCGGCCGCATCCTCGGCGTTCCGGCAGAAGCCGCGGCTCCAGCGCCAGGCGGGTGCCGAAGCGCGCCGGAGCAGGTCCTCGAGCGCCCCGGGGTCGCCGGCGCGCGCACGCTCCACGAGTCGGGCCTCGGATCGGGCGCCCGTGCTGTCAGCCTTGCGGGACAACGACTTGCGAGCATCCGTCGGGACCGTCCCCGGTCCTGCGAATCCTCTCGCGCGCTCGTGTCTCCCACTCATGGAAGCCCTCACCGCCGCGACCGCGATCCTGCTCGCGACCACCGGCTGCGGTGCGAAGCACGGCACCGATTCCACGACCGAGGGCCCTTCGCACACGGTCGAGGTGGTGACGCTGACCGACGCGCCGTCCGGGACGATCACGCTGCCCGCGCGCGTGAAGGCCGCCGAGGAGGCCACGCTCACCGCACGCATCGCCGCGCGCGTCTCGGGCTTCCCCATCGCCGAGGGTCGGCGGGTCGAGGCCGGTGCGGTGCTCGTGCGGTTCGACGCTCCCGAGGCCCGACGCGCGCTCGAGGCCGCTCGCGCCGACGAGCAGGCCGCTCGCGTCGCGGCGAACACCGCCGCTCGTCAGCACCAGCGTATCGAGTCGTTGCACGCGTCGGGGGTCACCACGCAGGCCGACCTCGAGGCGGCCGAGTCCGCCGACCGCATGGCGGCCGCACGCCTCGCGCAGGCGAGTGCCGCGCGCGAGATCGCCGAGGCCGCCTTCGAGGTGCGCGCTCCGTTCGCGGGCGTCCTGGTGCGTCGCCACGTCGATGCGGGGGCCGACGTCATGCCGGGCTCGCCGCTGGTGGACCTGCGCTCGCCGGGCGGCACCGAGATCGTGACCGCGGTGCCCGAGGCGGTGGCCGGAGGGCTCGCCGAGGCTGGCGTCCGGGTGCAGGTGGACGACGGTCCATGGCGCCCGGCGCGTCTGTTGCGCGCCGACGGCATGGTGGACCCGGCCACACGCACGCGCACCGCGCGCTTCGCGGTGCGCGAGGGTGCCATGCCCGAGCCGGGCGCGTTCGCACGCGTGCGCCTGGAGACCGGCAGCCCCGCGCCGCACGACGAGACCGCGCTCGCCGTGCCCACGAACGCGGTGATGCGGCGAGGTGCGCTCACCGGCGTGTACGTGATCGAGGACGGACGCGCGTGGCTGCGCTGGGTGCGGCTCGGCCGCACCGAGGGTGACCGTGTCGAGGTGCTGTCGGGACTCGCGCCCGGCATGCGCGTCGCCGCGAGCGCGGTGGGTCTGTCCGACGGAGCCGTCGTGTCCGCACCCAGCGAATCCGCGGCACCCACTCCGCACGGGGGTGAGCGTTGAAGCCCGCGCCCCTCGGCATCGCCGGTCGCATCGCCGGCCTGTTCCTGCATTCGCGCCTCACCCCGCTCACGATCCTCGCCTCGATCCTGCTGGGGCTGCTCGGGCTCGCCACGCTACCGCGCGAGGAGGAGCCGCAGATCCAGGTGCCCATGGTGGACGTGCGCCTCGCGTGGCCGGGTCACGGCGTACACGAGGTCGAGCGTCAGCTCACCTCGCCCATCGAACGTGTGCTCTGGCAGATCCCCGACCTCGAGTACCTGTACTCGACGAGCGACGCCGACGGCGCCCTGCTCATCCTCCGCTTCAAGGTGGGACTGTCCCCCGACGTCGCGCTCACGCGCGTGCGCTCGCGTCTGGACGAGGCCACGCCCGCGCTTCCTCCGGGCGCGATGTTCGCGTCGGTCGCGCCGCGATCGATCGACGACGTGCCCGTGCTGGCGCTGACGCTCACCGCACCGAAGCGGACCGACTGGGACGGGAGCGACCTGCGCCGTGTGGGCGAGGAACTCGCGGCCGAGCTACGGAAGACCGAGGGTGTGGCCCGAGTGCGCGTGCTCGGTGGTGAGTCGCGCGTCATCGAGGTGCGCCCCGAACCCGGCCGCATGGCGCAGGCCGGGGTCACCGCGAACGCCCTGCTGCAGTCGTTGTCCGGTGCGGGCCTGTCGTGGCCCGCGGGGCAGGCGGTGCAGGGGGGCGAGGTGCGCGCCCTGCGCGCGGAGTCGCCGCTCGCGGACCGCGACCAGCTCGATGCCCTGTTGGTACCCGGCGCACGCGGTCCCGTGCGGTTGTCCGAGCTCGCGACCGTGGTGGACGGTCCTGCGGACCCGACCCGCCAGGTGTGGTTCATGTCGCGCGACGGCCGCGCCGAACCCGCGGTGACGGTCGAGGTCGCGAAGCGACCGGGCGTGAACGCGACCGACCTGGTGCATGCGCTGCGGGCCCGTGTGGCCGAGCAGCGCCGCGGCCTGCTCTCGCGCGACGTCGAGGTGGCGTTCACCCGCGACCTCGGCGAGACCGCGAAGCACAAGTCCGACGACCTCATGTTCCACCTGCTGCTCGCCACCCTTTCGGTCGTGGCGCTCATCGCGCTCGCACTCGGCCGACGCGAGGCCGTGGTGGTCGCCATCGCCATCCCGGTGACGCTCGCACTCACGCTGTTCGTGTACCGATTCCTCGGCTACACGCTCAACCGCGTCACGTTGTTCGCGCTCATCTTCTCGATCGGCATCCTGGTGGACGACGCGATCGTCGTGGTGGAGAACGTGGCGCGCCACTTCGCGATGCGTGATCGCCGCGACGCGGACACCCGCACGGTCGAGGCGGTGGACGAGGTCGGCAACCCCACCCTGCTCGCGACCTTCACCGTGATCGCGGCCATCCTGCCGCTGGCGTTCGTCGGTGGGCTCATGGGCCCTTACATGAAGCCCATCCCCATCGGCGCATCGCTCGCCATGCTGTTCTCGCTCGGGGTCGCGTTCGCGATCTCGCCGTGGGCCGCGCGCCGACTGCTACGCACGAACGCCGCCCATGCGCACGAGCCGGCCGAGTCGCGCATGGACCGCTCGTACCGCCGCATCATGGGTCGCCTGCTCGACGACCCGCGTGCGCGCCTGTGGTTCTTCGCCGGGGTGGGCCTGCTGTTCGCGGGTGCGGTCTCGCTCATCGCCTTCCAGGCGGTCACGGTGAAGATGCTGCCGTTCGACAACAAGAGCGAGTTCGAGATCGTCCTCGACCTCCCCCCCGGCACCCCGCTCGAGACCACGGTGGCGGCCGCTCAGGACGCGGCCCGAATCGCGGCCCGCCAGCCCGAGGTGGAGGACGCGGTCGTGTACGCCGGGCTCGGTGCACCGGTGACGTTCAACGGCCTCGTGCGCCACTACGACTTCCGGGACGAACCTCGACTGGCCGAGGTGCAGGTGCGCCTCGTCGAGGCCAAGCACCGTCGTCGTCAGAGTCACGCCGTGGCGAAGGCCGTGCGCGACGATCTGGCCCCGATCGCGGCCCGCCACGGGGCACGCATCAAGGTGGTCGAGGTTCCGCCCGGCCCGCCGGTGCTCTCGACGCTCGTCGCCGAGGTGTACGGCCCCGACCTCGAGGGGCAGCGCGCCTTCGCACGGCGGGTGCTCGCGGTGTTCGACTCGACCGCAGGGGTGGTGGACACCGATCTGTTGCTCACCGAGGGCCGTCCGCGCACGCGCTTCACCGTGGATCGCGACCGTGCGGCCCTCGCCGGGGTCGCCCCCGCCGAGGCCGTCGATGCCGCGAGCGCGCTGTACGGCGGACGATCGGTGGGCACGCTGCGCGCACCCGACGCCCCCGAGCCGGTCCCGGTTCGCGTGCGCCTGGGCGAGGCCGATCGCGCCGATCTGTCCGCGCTCTCGGCGCTGCGTCTGGGCTCGGGTGCGGGCACGCCGCTGGGCGAGATCGTGCGCACCGAGCGCGACTCGATGCCCGCCGAGATCCATCACAAGAACCTCCGCCGCGTGGTGTACGTGCTCGGGGATGTGGCGGGACAGGCCGAGAGCCCCGTGTACGCGATCGGCGCGCTGCGGCCACGCGTCCAGGCCCTGCCGACCCCGGACGGCGTGCCCGTTCACCAGATGAGCACGGCGCTGCCGGAGTCCGAAGCGCACACCTCGCTCAAGTGGGACGGCGAGTGGCACATCACCTACGAGGTCTTCCGCGACATGGGGGCCGCGTTCGCGGTCGTGCTCGTGCTCATCTACCTGCTCACGGTCGGCTGGTTCCAGTCGTTCCTGACGCCGTTCGTCATCATGCTGCCGATCCCGCTGTCGCTCGTCGGCATCCTGCCCGCACACGCGGCGATGGGGGCGTTCTTCACCGCCACCTCGATGATCGGGTTCATCGCGGGTGCCGGCATCACCGTGCGCAACTCGATCATCCTCGTGGACTTCATCGAGTTGCGTCGCGCTCAGGGGTTGTCGCTGCGCGACGCGGTGATCGACGCCGGCGCGGTGCGTTTCCGCCCCATGGTGCTCACCGCCGCGGCGGTGGTCGTGGGCGGCGGCGTGATCCTGTTCGACCCGATCTTCCAGGGCCTCGCCGTGGCGCTCATCGGTGGCGAGGTCGCCGCCACGTTGCTCTCGCGCGTGACGGTGCCGGTCCTCTACTACCTCGTCCGTCGCCGCGACGCCGAGCCCTCGGCGTCCCCCGCGCCCGCGACCCCGGAGGCTTGACGATGCGGATGTCGTGGAGGGTGGCGGCGGCCGCGTCCGCCGAGCGTCATCGCGAGGCCCCGGGGATCGAGGGCGCGAACAGCGCCACGGCGAGCCCGGTCCTCGAGCGGGCGGGGCGCGCCGGGGTGCCCCCGAGAACGTCGGTGACGATCGCGTGCATGGCCGACGAGGTCGCGACCGAGGTGTTGTTCGAAGCGGTCGTCCGGACCCGTGAGGGTGTGGGCGACCCGGTGTCACGGGGGTTCGTGCCGCCCGTGGAACGTACGGCCTGACGGCCGGGAAGGAGTGTGTCCCATGATGCGTGTCGAGGAAGGGTTGCGGATGGTCGCCGGGGTGTTCATCATCGCGTCGGTCGCGCTCGGTGTGTGGGTGAACCCGTGGTGGTTCGCGTTCACGGCCTTCATCGGTCTCAACCTGCTGCAGAGCGCGTTCTCGAAGTGGTGTCCGATGATGTCGTTCCTCAAGGCCCTGGGGTTCCGTGCATGAAGCGTGTCCCACTGCTCACCGCCATCGTGATCGCGGCGTCGCTCGCGACCTCCGCGGCCGCGACGACCGCCCCCCGCACCCGCCCCGTCCCGGTCGCCGACTCCACGACCATCGTGGCGATGCTCTCCGGCGTGACGAACGGGGCCTGTCCGGTGCCCGGCGTCGCCACCGGCGGTCAGCCCGCCGCGAACCACCTGCAGGCGCTGGCCAAGGGCGGGTTCCGCACCGTGCTCGACCTGCGCACGGCCGAGGAGGCACGCGGTTTCGATGAACCCGGCACCGCGAAGCGGGCGGGGCTCGAGTACGTCTCGGTGCCGTTCATGCCGGCGACGCTCGGCGACGCGCAGTTCGATCGCGTGCGTGAGGTGCTGAAGCGCACCGATGGTCGCGGGGTGTTCGTGCACTGCGCGAGTGCGAACCGTGTGAACGCGGTGCTCGTGCCGTGGCTCGTGCTCGACCGCGGCTGGCCGCTCGATCGCGCGATGGCGCTGGCCAAGGGGAACGGGCTGCGCAGCCCCGAGATGGAGAGCAAGGCGCGCGACTACGTGTCCCGCAAGCGCAACAAGGGTTGAGTCCCGCTCCCGCGCGCGACATCGAACGGGCGGCTCCTCACGGGGCCGCCCGTTCGCGTTCCCGCACGGTCGTTGTCCCCACGGGTTCGCGTCTCGTGATTCACGCAGGGCGCCGTACGAGTACCGCCCGCGCTCAACTCGCCGCGAGCATCGCCTTGCGCTTCATGCACGCGGCCGACAGCGGGCACGCGCGATGGGTGCCGGTGAGCGGAACCAACCCGACCGACGCGTAGCGATCGGCGGAGTCCGGCCAGAGCGTGACCACCGTTCGTCCCTGCCCACGGAACGCACGTGCCGCGACCATGTTGGCCCCTGAACTCACCCCCACGCACCAACCGCGCTCGGCCCGAAGTCGGTGACACTCCGCGTGCGCGTCCTCGGTCGAGACGCGCACCACGTCCGTGACCCGCCCGCGATCGAGCAGCGCCGGCACGAACCCGTCCCCGATCCCCATGATGCCGTGGTCGCCGGGTGCGCCACCGCTCAGCACCGCGCTCTCGGCGGGCTCCACCGCCACCAGTCGCACCCCCGGCGACCACTCGGCGAGCGCCTCGCCCACGCCCATGAGCGTGCCCCCCGTGCCCACTCCCGCCACGAACGCATCCACCCGTTCGACCCCGCGATCGCGCAACTGGCGCACCAACTCGGCCCCGGTGTGGTCGCGATGGCAGCGCGTGTTGTCGGGATTGCCGAACTGGTCCGGGATCCAGTGCCCCGGGACCCCGCGGTACTCGTCGCGCTTCGCGCACGCGCCCGCGAACGATCCCTCGCGCGACGTCAGGCGCACCTCGGCGCCGGCGGCCTCCATCATGCGGACACGCTCGGCACTCATGTGTTCGGGCATGAACACCAACGCGCGACACCCGACCTCGCGCGCCGCGAGCGCCAGCGCGATGCCGGTGTTCCCCGACGTCGCCTCCACCACCGTGTCACCGCGCCGCAACTCCCCGCGACGCAGCGCCTCGGACAACATGTACACCGCCACACGGTCCTTCACGCTACCGCCGGGGTTCGTGCACTCCATCTTCACGTGCACGCCGTCCACCTCGACGAGCGGCGTACCTCCGACGCGTTCACTCAGGCTCGGTCGCATGGGATCTCCCGGGCTGGGGGTGGCGGGGTTCGACACGACCGCAGCAACTCGCGCGGACGGTGTCCCGGGCTCGACGTTGGCACCGGACCCTCCGGGCACGATGACGGTTCCCCCACGCTCCCGTCCCTGGTCTCTTCGGCGTAGTCGGCCCGTCGCGGCGTGGTCCGGTGGTGGAAGTCCGCCCTCAGGACGCGAGTGCCAGGAACACGAACGGCCGGTCCCCCCCCGGGGCCGGCCGTCGCACGACGTGGGGCACGGGGCCCCACGAACTCAGCGGTACAGGTTCTTCACGCGGCTCCACGACGTCGGGCGAGCCGAGACCGGCGGCGGCGACACCGACAGCTGGTACACCGGGTTCGCGGCCCCCGAGGCGGATGTGTAGAAGCCGGCCGCGACGGTCGGGCTGGACAGGAAGTAGTGGTCGGGGCTGGAACCCACGCTCGGCGGGCTCAAGGAAGCGATGCCGGTGCGGCTCGCGGTCCCCGTCTTGGCCGTGATGCGCTGCGTCACGAGCACGTTCGTCGTGGACACCAGGATGCTCAGCGACTCGAGGTTGGTGATGGTG
>JBEGJG010000100.1:0-8775 GCA_041184705.1 Candidatus Eiseniibacteriota bacterium | reverse complement strand
TTCTTCTTGTGCACCCACGCCTCGTGCAACAACTCGCCGAACCCGTCCACGTGCCCGAGCAGCAGCGCGCGCTTCATCTCGGCGGTCTGCGCCTTGAGCGCGTGCAGCCCCTCCACCGTGCCGGAGCGTCCGCTCGTGTAGCCCTTCGTCTGGCGCTCGATGATGCGCGCGCTCTGCCGCGTCTGCCCCATGTAGCAGAGCAGCAGGCGGTACTCCAGCTCCTCGAGCGTGTCACGGCGCAACCGCAGCGGCGTGACCACCGTGCCCTGGGCGTCGAACTCGATGTAGTTGAAGCCACCGAACGCCGCCGCGTACTGGTCCTGCCGACCGCCCGCGAGTTGCAGGTCCTGACGCTCGACGCGGTACGCCAGCTCCGCCAGGTCGTAGGGCGACAGGTCGAGCTTCAGCCACTCGCGCAGCACGGCGATGAGCGCCACCATGAGCGTGCTCGAGGCTCCGAGGCCCGAGCCCGGGGGCGCATCGGAGTGCTTGAGCAGGTCGAGCTGCCCGTCGAACTTCACGCGCTTGGCGTGCTCGTACTTGGCGACCACGTCGTAGTCGAGCGAGGCGAGCGTGAGGCGCGAGTCACGACGCGGCCGCAGCGAGGCGTACGCGTAGTGGTTGATCGTCGCGGACAGCACGCAGCCCCCGTGCTCCTCGGGGTACGGCGACACGTCGGTGCCGCCGCCGCAGAACGACAACCGCAGCGGCGCACGGGCGCGGTAGTAGCGGATCTCCATCCTCATCGCGAGAACTCCCGTTCGGCCCGTTCCCAGTCCTCGGGGGTGCCGATGTCCCAGAACCGTCCCTCGCAGCGGCGTCCGTGCAGCACGCCGCGCGCCGCGAGCCCGGGCAGCACGTCGCGTTCGAGCGACGAATCGCGGGCGCGAACGCGTACACGCCCCCGTTCACCCACGCCGGACCGGTCCACGCGTCGTCCTTCTCGACGAAGCGCTCGATGCGACCGTCGCTCGCGACCTCGACCCGCCCGCGCGAGCGGGCGTCCGGCACCTCGTACAGCGCCACGGCCCCGAGCGCGTTCCGCTCCCAGCGATCGCGCTCGACGCGCCACGGATCCCCGTCGGCGAGCGTGTCGCCGTTCACGACCAGCGCCGGACCGTCCACGAACGGCCGCGCCAACCGCAACGCCCCACCCGTGCCGAGCGGCTCGGTCTCGACCGACCACTCCAGCGTCACGCCCGAGGTGACCGAACCGAGCGTGTGGCGCAGCGCCTCGGCCCCGTGGCCCGCGAGGATGACGGCGCGACGGATGCCGTGCGAGGCGAGGAACGCGAGCTGTCGGACGAGGAACGGCTCGCCCCCGAGCGGGGCGAGCGGCTTGGGGGTGTCACCGAAACGGGGCCTGAGCCGCGTGCCGAGACCGCCCGCGAGCACGAACGCCTTCATGGACGCTCGAGGTTGAACCGACGGCGGATCGGGTAGTCGCTGCGCGCGGCCTGGTGCGCGATCATCTCGCCGAGCAGCCCCATGAGGATGAACTGGATGCCGAGCAGCACGCAGGCCGAGCCGAGCAGCATGAGCGGACGCACGCGCAGCGGGTCGCCGTGCAGCCACTGGGCCACGAACCAGCCGCCGAGCCCGAAGCCCGCGAGCAGGAAGATCAGGCCGATGCGCCCGAACACGTGCAGCGGCTTGAGCGCCGAGGTCGAGATGAACGCGGCGGTGAGCAGGTCGAGGAAGCCGTTCACGAACCGCGACGCGCCGAACTTCGAGACGCCGTAGCGACGCGCGCGGTGGTTCACCCCCACCTCGCCCACA
Source organism: Candidatus Eiseniibacteriota bacterium (assembly GCA_041184705.1). GTDB lineage: Bacteria > Eisenbacteria > RBG-16-71-46 > RBG-16-71-46 > RBG-16-71-46 > JAIOPA01. The sequence continues at coordinate 6,996 of JBEGJG010000100.1, read as the reverse complement.
CGGAAGCCCCTCCAGTGCGCGAGCGCGGGCAGGAAGCGGTGCAGCTCGCCGTACACCTCGAGCGCCTCCACGACCTCGCGACGGTAGAGCTTGAAGCCGCAGTTGAAGTCGTGCAGTCGCACGCCGGCGACCGCGCTGGTGACGGCGTTGAACAGCTTGCTCGGCCAGCGCTTCGTGACCGGGTCGAGCCGCTTCACCTTCCAGCCCGAGACGAGGTCGAGCCCGTTCTCGAGCGCGGCGAACAGGCGCGGCAGCTCCGACGGGTCGTCCTGCAGGTCGGCGTCGAGCGTCACCACGAACTCGCCCCGCACCAGCTTGAAGCCGGTGGCGAGCGCGGCGCTCTTGCCGAAGTTGCGCGACAGCAGCACGCCTCGCGCGCGCGGCTCCTCGGCGCACAAGCGTTCGATCACGCGGTCGGTGCCGTCGCGCGAGCCGTCGTCCACGTACAGGATCTCCCACGACATGCCGAGCCCGTCGAGCGCCGTGGCCAGTTCGCGGTGCAACTCGGGCAGACTCTCGGCCTCGTTGAACGCGGGCACGACCGCCGAGACGCGGACCTCGCTCATCGCACCCCCGCGTACAGCGAGCGGGCCCACTCCGCCTCGGCGGCGAGCCCCTCGTCGATGCCCACCGTGGTCGAGTAGCCCAGATCGGCGGCGAGCCGCGAGGCATCGGCACGCGTGCGCGCCGGGTCGCCGGGCGGCAGCGGCTCGTGCTGGAGGACGGCCTTCACCCCGAGCGCGGCCTCGAGCTTGGCGATCGCCTGCACGACCTCGACCTGCGAGCCGCCCCCGATGTTGTAGACGCTCTGCGGTGCCGCGCGATGCCATGCGCGCACGTTGGCCTCGACGGCGTCGGCGATGTAGGTGAAGTCGCGCGACTGACGACCGTCGCCGTACACGGTGATGGGCTCGCCCCGCAGCAGCGCGCGGCAGAAGCGGTGGAACGCCATGTCGGGACGCTGGCGCGGACCGTACACCGTGAAGTAGCGAAGCGCCGTGACGGGAAGGCCGAAGTTGCGGCCGTAGAGCAACGCGAGATGTTCGCCGGCGAGCTTGGTGACGCCGTAGGGCGAGAACGGTCGCGGCACCAGGGTCTCGGGCGTCGGGAACGTCTCGGCATCGCCGTACACGCTCGACGACGACGCGTACACGAAGCGCTCGAGCCGCGAGCCGCGGTAGCGCTCGAGCAGGCGCTGCGTGGCGAGCACGTTGTGGTGCGTGTAGGCCGCGAACTCGCGCCCCCACGAGGCACGCACGCCGGGCTGGGCGGCCTGATGGAACACCACGTCCACCTCGGGCAGCGTCGTGAGGTCGTCCGCACCGAGGTCGGTTTCGAGCAGCGTGAAGCCGGGATGACGCAGCGCGCCCTCGAGGTTCCGACGCTTGATCGCGGGATCGTAGTAGTCGGTGAACAGATCGACGCCGGTCACGCGCACCCCGTCCGCGAGCAGACGGTCGGTGAGCGTGGAACCGATGAAGCCGGCGGCGCCGGTGACGAGGGCGTGGCTCATACCGTCAGCGTACCCCGGGCGAGGGCGGCACGCCGAGCGGGTTCGAGGAGCCCCCCCGCATCATGGCCCGCGCCTGCTCCAACATGGCAGCCATGCGGGCGTCGCCGGGGTTCCGGGAGCAGAACCGCTCGAGTTCGGCCAGGGCCTCCTGCTGCTGCCCGAGGTCCCACTGGGTGGCGAACAGGTCCTGCATGGCGTCGGTGTAGGACGGGTCGAGAGCGAGCGCCGAGCGGAACGACGCGAGCGCATCCTCGAGTCGGCCCTGGTACGCGAGCGCCGCTCCACGGTAGTAGTGCGCCTCGGGATTGCGCGGGGCGCGCTTCACGAGGTCCTCGTAGAAACGCCAGGCGCCCGCGGAGTCGCCCGAGGCCATGAGGATGCCGCCGAGCGGCAACTGGATCTCGACCCACTCCGGGAACATGCGCTGCACGCGCTGCATCTCGGCGATCGCGCGCGGGTAGTCGTTCTGCCGCCGGTACTGCTGCGACAGCTGCATGTGCGCGAAGGCGTAGTTCTTCGAGAGGTTCTCGGCGTTCGTGTCCTTGTACACCTTGGGGTCCCAGCTACCGTCCTCGGTGAGGAGTCCGTTGTAGCGGTAGACCTCGTAGAGCGCACGGCGCGTGGCCTCGGCGTCCACGCCGGTGCGGAGGGTGTCGAGCATCACCTCCTGCACGATGCCCTCCTGACGGAAGTAGCGCCCGTAGCCGAAGTCCTGCGGCACCGTGACCGCGAAGTACGGCGTACGCACCCAGCCCGAGTCGGTCCGCGCCTGCTCGAGGATGTGCTTCACCATGAACTCGTTGGTGTACACGACCTCGCCCTTCTCGTTCATGAACGCACCCGCGCCCAGCATCTTCACGGTGCGGTCGTCGAGGGCGATCGGCACCCGCGGCTCCTGATCGCGGAGCTGACGGATGTACCAGTCGGTGTTGAGCAGCGACAGGTTCACGATGCGAACGTCCTTGCGGAACCCCTCGACCTCCTGGATGTACCAGAGCGGGAAGGTGTCGTTGTCGCCGTTCGTGAACATGAACGCGTTCGGCTTGAGCACCGCCAGCATGTTGTGCGCGTAATCGCGGGCGATGTAGTTGCCGCTGCGGTTGTGCGAGTGGTAGTGCACCGCGAGCAGCAGCAGGGGCTGCAGACCGAGCAACGCCGTGGCGGCGACGGTGGCCTGCGAGCGGGCCGCGGGCGACGCGAACGACTCTCGCACCCACTGCACCAACCACGCCGCACCGAGCGCGATGCCGAGCGTGAAGGCGTGGAAGCCGCTCTGGAAGAAGTAGTCGCGGTCGCGCACCTCGGCGGCGGAGAAGTTCAGGAACACGATCATGCCGGCGGTGGACAGCCCCAGGAACACCCCGCCGAACACCGCCCCGCGCCGGTCGCGACGCCACTGCCAGACGAAGCCCGCGAGACCGAGCAGGATGGGCAGCGCGCTGGCCCAGCCGTTCGGACTCGGCATGAGCGGCTTGGAGAGATCCCACCGCTCGGGGAACAACGGCCACTGGCGCGAGAAGTAGCGCCAGAACTCCTTGTCGAGCTGCACCGCGAGCGGTGCCTTGCGCTGCATGGGGTTCATCTCACCGTACTGCTTGCGCTCGAGCAGGTCCTTGAGCGCCGGCCAGTCGGCGGGCGCGCCCTCGTTGATCGCCGGATGCTGCGCGGCGCGGATGGGCAGCAGCAGATGGGTCGAGTAGCCCGCCCCCATGAGGAACACGGCCAGCAGCAGGACGCGACCCTCGCGGTGGTGACGGGCCAGCCACACGATGGGCCCGAGCACCGCGACCGCGGTGAGCAGCGCGCTCGTGCGCGTGAAGTCGGTGTCGTTCGACGCCGCCATGAGCCCGGGGATCGCGAGCGCGGCGCCGGCGAGCGCCACGTAGCCGTTGAGCTTGCGGCGGAACGCCATGATGGCCGAGGTCAGGATGGCGAGCAGGATGACGCCGCCCACCATCTTCTCGAACCCCGCCGGGACGCGCAGCAACGACAGGAACGGCAACAGGAACAGGGTGGCGACCGAGCGGTCCACCAGGAACACCAGCGCGATGAGCGGCAGCCCCATGATGCCGACGCCGAGGTGCAGGCCGACGCACAGCCACATGACGTAGGTGGCGAGCAGCAGCGGCCCCACCGTGGGCTTGCGGTCGTGCGACTCCCACCAGCGCAGCCCGAGCCAGAACACGAGGATCTGGGCGAGGCTCATGAGCTGATAGACCTCGGCCTCGATCGAGTTGTCCCAGAACGTGTCCGAGAACGCGAGCATGAGCGCGCCGATGGCGGCGGCGGCGATGGCCACCCACTCCTGCCACGGCTGACGCTCGCCGCCCTGCGCACGACGCACGAGGCGCAGCGCGGACAGGTAGGTGAGCAGCACCGAGAGCGCGGCGGCGAACGCGGACATCGCGTTGACACGCTCGGCGATGGTGGCGATGGGGATGAGCGTGGCGATGCGGGCCAGGAGCACGTAGAGCGGAGTGCCCGGCGGGTGCGGGATGCCGAGGATGTAGCCGACGGCGATGTACTCGCCGGAGTCCCAGAACGGCACGGTCGGGGTGAGCGTGAGCAGGTAGACGGCCGCCGAGACGAGCAACAGCAGGACCGCCGTCAGGCCGGCAACGCGCCGGTTCGGGATCATTCCGTGGACCTCCGTGGATTCCGGGAACGGGCCCGGCGGCCGGGGATGCGCGCCAGGAACACCAGACCGCCGATGAGGCTGACCCCGACGGCCACCAGGTAGGTGCCGAACTGGAGCGCGAAGGCGTGCGCGCGGTCGAGCCCGACGAGACCGAAGAGCAGGATGCCCGCGCCTTCGCGTACCCCGATGCCGTTCAACGAGATGGGCAGGGAGACTAGCACCGCGAGCAAAGGAACGAAAAGGAAGAAGTAGGCGGTCTCGACCGTGAGCCCGAGCGCACGCGCGAACAGCACGTGGACCCCGATGCGCATGACCTGCACCACCATGGCCACGGCGAGCAGCTCGAGCAACAGGCGACGGCGCCCGCGGAAGGCGACGAGGCTCGTGGCGAGCTGGTCCAGGGCGGGCGCGAAGCCCCCCAGGCCGATGCGCGCCAGCAGGTGCTGGAGCGCGGCGAGCACGCGCGGCTCGAGCACGGCGCGCAGCATGACGACCGAGACCGCGAAGAACGCGAGCACGCCCGTGTAGGCGGCCGCGAGGTGGAAGTGGTCGATCGCGGGCAGCGTGGTGAGCACGGCGATGCCGGCGAGCGCCACGGTGCCCACGAGCCGGTCGAGCAGCACCGTGCTGAGCGCGGTCGCACGCGACGACCCGGCGCGGGCGGCGTCGAGCGTGCGGGCGAGGTCGCCGGCGACGTTGGCCGGCAGGAAATTGTTGAAGAACAGACCGACGTGGTAGTAGGCCACGACCTTCCAGAACGGGATCGCGATATCCGCCGCGTGCAGGAGCCGCGCCCACTGGTACGAGGCGAGCACGTGGCTGGCGAGCAGCAGCCCCGCGGCGGCCAGCACCCAACCCGGGGAGGCCTCCCCCAGCGTGGGCCCGATCCCGTCCCACTGCACGCGCTGGAACAGCCACACGAACAGCGCGACGCTCACGAGCACCTTGAGCGAGAGGATCGCGATCGCGCGCGGCGAGAACCCGGTGCTCACGCGACGCCCTCCCCCGCGAGCGCGTCCATCGTGCGCCGACCGCAGTCGTCCCAGCGGAAGCGGGCCGCCCAGGCGATGCCCGCGGTCTCGAAGCGCTCGCGCAGCCTCGGGTCGCCGGCCACGCGCACGATCGCCTCGGTGAGCGCGGCCGTGTCGTCGTAAGGCACGAGCAGGCCCGTCTCGTCGCGGCGCACCGAGTCGCGCAACCCGGGCGCATCGCTCGCGATGACCGCGGTGCCGCACGCCGACGCCTCGACCACCGTGAGACCCCACCCCTCTTTGGGGCTCGGCTGCAACACGGCCCACGACGACTGCAGGAGGCGGACCTTCTCGGTGCTGGGCATGAAGCCGAGGAACGACACGGACCAACGCAGATCGCGCCGCGCCACCTCGGCCTCGAGCGCTGCGCGGTACGGACCGTCGCCGATGATCTCCAGCCGGGCCTCGGGCACGCGCGCGAGCACGCTCGGCCATGCGCGCAGCACCCAGTCGAGACCCTTGTAGCGGCGCAGGCGGCCCACGAACGTGAACGTGGGCTCGCGCCTCTTGGCGACCGTCGGGTCGTGGTGATAGCGCTCGTGATCGAGTCCGCAGTGCACCACCGTGATGCGGTCGTACTCGATGCCGCGCTCGACGAGGTCGTCGCGCGTGCTCTCGGAGATCGCCACGAACCGGCAACCGCGGTACGCCCACGGGATCAGCCACTCGAGCGCCACGACGTAAGCGGCCACGAGTGGGTTCGCCTCGCGGAACACCGTGGTGCCGAACAGGTGCGGCACGATGACCGCGACCGGGACGCGCGTGAACCACGGCGTGTAACAAGGCGCCTTGTTCACGTCCTCCACGATGAGGTCGGGCGCATCGGCGCCCGAGAACTCGCGCGCCAGCACGCCGGGTACGACGAAGTTGAAGTTCCACCACGTGCCGCGGCGGACCACGCGCATGCCCTTGTGCTCGCTCTCGGCCGCGCCACCCGGGAAGCCCGCGACGAGCCACGTCACGCGCCAGCCTCGGCGCACGGCATCGAGCAGCACCTGCTCGAGGTGCAGTTCCGCGCCGCCCGCTTCGGGATTCGCGGGATCGCGGAAGTTGATGGCGAGCAGGTGCCGGCTCACGGGCGGCGTCCGACCGTCCCGATCACGTGGCAGGTGTTGAGCGCCCAGCGCTGGCCGCGCAGCGCGGCGCGGAACCGGTCCCACCCCTTCGACCAGAACGCAGGGCCCTGCGGGTGCAGCGGCAACTTCACGCCGAGTCCGCGCTTGAGCACCTCGCGGCGGTACGCGAGCCCCGGCACCATCCAGTCCCCGTACGTGCGCACCACCTCGAGCCCGGACTCGCGCACGAGGCGCTCGAGCTGGCCCACGGTGAACTGAGTCTCCCAGCCCGCGAACCAACGGTTCACGAGGATGAGCATGTTCTTCATGACGGTGTAGAGGTGGAACGTCTGCGGCACGTCCACGAGCACGCGACCACCGCTGCGCGTGATGCGGGCGTTCTCACGCAGCAGCGGCATGGGATCGCGGAAGTGCTCGAGCAGACCCTGATGGAACGAGACGTCGATCGTGCCGTCACGGAACGGCATGCGCGTCGCATCGGCCTGCACGAGCATGACGGGCACGCCCTGACGCTCGGCCTGCTGCTTCACGAGTCGCAGCGACGCGGGCGAGTAGTCGAGCACGATGCCCTTGGCCCCCATGCGCGCGAGTTCGATGAGGTCGCGGCCGGAACCGGCGCCGATCTCCATGACGAGCCGACCCTCGACGGGACCATCGGCCAGCACCTCGCGCACGAGGCGACCGCCGGTCGAGTAGGTGTCGTCGATGTCCTGCTGATGGCCCTTCCAGTAGGACTCC
>JBEGJG010000099.1:0-7441 GCA_041184705.1 Candidatus Eiseniibacteriota bacterium | reverse complement strand
TCGAGCAGGAGCACCACCCGGCCGAAGTGCGGCAGGACTTCGTCCAGCTTCCGCCCAAGCGGTGACCAGCCCACCGCCCGCTCGGCCTGGCCGTGCGGCAGCAGGTAGAGCCCCGGGTGGCCGGCGTACTGGACCAACCCCAGCACCGGCATGTCGGCGGCCAGGCACTCCAACAGCCCCCAACGGGCGTCCCGGCCGAGCCGCTCGTGCAGCCGGGCCCGCGGCGAGCCGTCCACCAGCAGCACGCGGTCGCCCGCCGCGAGGCGGTGCGCCGCCAGTTCGAGAGCGGCGCGCAACGTGCCCTCGCGGTCGCGACCGCAGACGAGATGCAGTCGCGGCCCCGCCACCGAGAGCGCGGGCACCGCGACCTCAGGAACACCCACGGTGGCGCGCGGCGAGGCGTGGAGTCGAACCCCGAGCGCGAGCATGCCCGCCGAGGCCAGCGCACCGAGCAACGCGCCGAGTGCGAGCCACGGCGCCCACACGCGCGGCACCGGCGCGACCAACGGACGGATCCCGTACGGCGAGGGTGCGGCGAACAGCGCCCACGCTTCGGCGAGCCGCGGCTCCAGCTCGACCAACCGCTCGCGCGCGGTCGCGAACCCCTGCGCGCGCTGGAAGTCGGAGACGCGCGCGAGTGCGAGTTCGGCGGTGGCCTCGAGCGAGGCCGCATGCGCGACCTGACGACGGCGCCACGCTTCGGCTCTCTCGCCCGTGCCCCACGTGGTCCACGCGGGCGCGTTGCGGAACCACTCGAACTCCGCCACGTCGGCGGCCACGATGGCGTCGGCGAGCAACTCCGGGCGCGCTTCGAGCGCGAGCCGGTGCACCACGCCCCAGCGCGCGAGCACCTCGGCCGGCGGCACGGGATCGGCCATCACCATGGCCCCCGAGCGCACCGGCAACTCCCCGGCGAAGGCACGGCCCCAGCGCGCACGCGCCAACAACCACGACGCGCTCGCGGTCGCGGGGCGCACGTCGGGACGCGGGCCCGCCACGAGCTCACCCACCCACACCGCACGCAGGCCCTCGCGCTGCTCGGTCAACACCTCGGCGGCCGGCGCACCACGCGTGGCGAACACGCGTGCGAGACCGCGCGCCACCGCGGGACGCGGGGCGGTCACCACGAGCTCGGCGGGACGATCGGCCGGGTACGAGACCCGCACGCTCTCGCCCGGGCGCGCCGGGCGGGGCCAGTCGGCGGCGGTGGGCTCGGCGTGGACCCACGGCAGGCGGGCCTCGTACAGCGGCAAGCGGGAGGGCACGAACGGCACCGCGAACGCGGCCCCGATGAACGCACCGAGCACCACCGCAGCCGCCATCACCCGTGCGCGGACACCCGTCCGCGCGGACCCGTCGTGCACCGCGCCTCCCTGCCTCGTGATCGCGGCCCACGTCGTGCGGGCCGCAGCGGCCAAGGTAGCGGCCGCGGCCACGCTCACGCAAGACCGGAACGCGAACGGCCCGCTCCCGTCATCGGAGCGGGCCGTGCACGGCGGTGACGTCTCAGGCGGCCTCGGGGACCTCGCGCGTGGCGCTGCCCGCGACGGGCAGCGTGAACCAGAACGTGCTGCCCTCCCCCAGTCGGCTCTCGACGCCGATGCGTCCACCATGCTGCTCGACGATCGCCTTGGAGATGACGAGCCCCAGCCCGGTGCCACCGGCCTTGCGCGTCGAGCCCGAGTCGAGCTGCTGGAACTTCTGGAACAGCTTGGCCTGGTTCTCGGGTGCGATGCCCTCGCCCTTGTCGGACACCGAGACGCGCAGCGTCTCGTCGCTGGCCGCGACCGCGATGCGCACCTCGCCGCCCACGGGCGAGAACTTGATCGCGTTCGAGAGCAGGTTCGTGATGACCTGCGCGATACGGTGCGCGTCGAGCATCGCCTCGGGCAGATCCTCGGCGAGGTCCAGGTCGAGCCGGATGCGACGCTCCTCGAGCAGCGTGCGCAGGTTCATGGTCGCCTGCTCCAGCACCGGTTCGAGGCGCTGACGCTCCATGGACAGCGAGAGCGTGGCCGACTCGAGCTTGGAGAAGTCGAGGATGTCGTTGATGAGCAACAGGAGTCGCTCGGCGTTCGCGTGCGCGATGCTGAGCAGCTTCACCTGCTGGTCGGTGTTCTTGAAGTAGCGCCCGTCCGAGAGCAGCTCGACCGCGCCCTTGACCGAGGTGAGCGGCGTGCGGATCTCGTGCGAGACCACGGCCACGAAGTCGGACTTGAGCCGGTCGAGCACCTTGGTGCGCTCGTAGAGCTGCGAGTTGTGCACCTGCACCGTGGCCTGCGCGGCGTACTTGCGCAGGAACTCGAGATGGTCGGCGGTGAAGCCACCGGTGCGGTCGGCCACCACCAGCACACCGAGCGTCTGACGCTGCAGCACCATGGGCAGCACGAGGAGGTCGTGCGGTGCGGCGTCGGGCAGGCCCGGCAGCGCGATCGCGGTGCCGTCGGGTGAGCCCTCGTGCGCCGCCTCCTGCGTGGCGGCGGCGCGACCCAGCACGCCCTCGCCCATCACGAACGCGGGGCGCGTCTCGTCGCCCTCGGGACGGGTGAAGCCGTGCACGGCCGCGAGGCGATGGTCGGCGGAGGACTCGTCGCGCAGCCAGATCGCCGAAGCCGACGCGTCCACGAGTCGCGCGGCGACCTCGGCCACCGACTGCAGGCGCGGACGCAACTCCAGTTCGGCGCCGATCTCCATGTTGACGCGGTAGAGCGCGTCGAGGTTGCCGGTCGCGTCCGCGATGCGCTCGCGCAGCACCTGCTCGTGCTTCTGCAGCGCCTCGTTCTGGATCTGCAGCTTGGCGAGCAGCGCGATGTTCTCGAGCCGCAGACGACGAGCGTTGAGGTGCTTCCGCACGAGCCGCGGGATCTCGGAGATGTCGTCGAACGGCTTGGTGAGGAAGTCGCCCGCCCCCCCGCGCAGCGACTCGATCGCGGTCTGGAGCGAGGCATGGCCCGTCATGAGGATGACGGCGGTGTCCCCGTCCACCTCGCGGGCGTGCCGCATGACCTCGATGCCCGAGACGCCGGGCAGCGACAGGTCGGTGAGCACGAGGTCGGCGCCGGACTCGTCGAGACGCCGGATGGCGTCCTCGCCCGTACCCACCACCTCGAGCACCCACGAGTCGTCGTGCAGCACCTCACCCAGCAGCTCGGCGACCGTGGCGTCGTCCTCGACCACGAGCACGCGCGCGGGCGGCCAGTCGGTCCCGTTCCCCGGGACCGACTCGTGCGGCGTGGGCTCGTGACCGGCGGACACGGGACGGTCTCCTTCAGTGCGAGGTGGTCGGACCGCTCGACGCGGTGCGGTGGCGGCCCGCCTTCTTGGCGAGACCGAGCGCACGCTCGGCGGACGCGAGCAGTTCGGCGGGCTCCATGCCGTCGCGCGGCGAGGCGGCCACACCGGCCGACACGCTGATGCGACCGACGCGCGGGAAGCGGTGCTCCTCGAGCGTGTGACGCAGGCGCTCGGCGAGACGGCGCGCGGGCGCGAGATCGCAATCGGGCAGCGAGACCGCGAACCGATCGGCGGCGAGACGGGCCAACGTGTCGGTCTCGCGCAGCGCGAGACGCAGCACGAGCGCGCACTCGGCCAGCACCTGGTCCCCGGTGGCACGCCCGTACTTCTCGTTGATCGCCGAGAACAGGTCCACGTCGATCGTGACGATGCCGAACGGCGTCCCGTCGTCCTCGGCGCGCCCCATCCCCTCGACGAGGTGGTGGCGGAAACCGCGCGCGTCCAACAGACCGGTCACGGCATCGCGATGCGGCTCGCTCTGCAGACGCTCCAACTCGACGCGCGCGCCGACCGCGGCACCGAGCGCGCCCGAGGCGGTGCGCACGAGCGAACGCTGGTCCGCCCGCCAGCGCTGACGCGGCTTGGCGAGCAGGTCGAGCGCACCGACGCGCTCGGTGCCCCGGAACAGCGGCACGCTCATGGCCTCGCGCAGGTCACCCACGCCGCGCTCCCACGCGCCACGCGAGCACCAGGGCGTCATCTCGCCGTCGTTGCCGATCACGTGCAGGGCGACGCCGTCGCACTCGAACGCGGTGAGAAGGGCATCGAGGGCCTGCTCGAGCGCGGCCGGTTCGGCGCGCGACGAGAGCAGGGCTTCGCAGGCGTCCCACAGGCAACCGGAGGCCGCGCGCCGGTCGGCGTGCGGCGTGGCGCCGTCGGCGGGCGCACCATCGCCCTTGCGGCGCACCGGGGCCTCGGTCGAGGCGGCGTCACGCGGCATGGGGTCGTCCGACGGGGCGAACGAGGACCGCTTTGAGATCCCCGAGACGGGCTGACGCTTCTTGGATTCGGCCGGATTCACGGAGCACGACCTCCAGTCGTTCACGGATGCCGGGGACTTGCCCGGACGGGTTCCGCTGCATCAGCTGCGCGTTGCCGCGCACGCCCACCAACGCGTTGTTGATGTCGTGATGGGCGCCCAGCACCTCACCCACCCGACGGTTCCACTCGTCCTGTTCGCGCTGCCACTCCGCGACGATCCGGCGGATCGCCTCCGCGTGCTCGTGGGAACCCGCCCGCTCCATCGCGGCGGCGGCCTCCTCGAGGCGGTCGCGGAGCACCTCCCACGGGGGCGTGAGGCCCGCGCGCGAGTCCATCCCGTCCATGCTCAAGCCGCTTCGTCGAACGCGAACGCCACCTTGGCCATGCGGAGCTTCAGGCGGGACATCGCGCGGGTGTGCACCTGCGAGACACGCGACTCGGAGATGCCGAGCGTGCGGCCGATCTCCTTGAGCGTGAGGTGCTCGTAGTAGTAGAGGGCCACCACCAGGCGCTCCTGCTCGGGCAGCTGGTCGATGGTGTGGAGCAGCACGCGGCGGGTCTGGTCGTCCTCGAGACGCGCCTCGTGGTCCACCACGTTCGGGTCCGCGAGGTGGTCGGCCAGCGTGCTCTGGTCGTCGCCGTCGTTGCCGCGCGACTCGTCGAGCGACACCAGCACCGCGCCGCGGACGTGGTCGAGCAGACGGTAGAAGTCCTCACGCGACATCTTGAGCTCGCGCGCGACCTCGTCCTCGGACGCCGCACGGCCGAGCTTCTGGTCGAGCTTGCGCGTGACGCCGTCGAGGTTGCGGGCCTTGCGGCGCATCGAGCGCGACGCCCAGTCGAGCGCGCGCAGCTGATCGAGCACCGCACCCTTGATGCGCCACACCGCGTAGGTCTCGAACTTCACACCCTTGCCGGTGTCGAACTTCGCGTGCGCGTCGAGCAGGCCGAGCACGCCCGCCGAGTACAGGTCCTCGTGATCCACGTTGCGCGGCAGCGTCGCGGCGACGCGCTCGACGACGTGGCGGACCAGCGGCGCGAAGCGCTTGAGCAGGTCGTTCTTGTTGTACGTCACGGCCTTGGGCGCCGGGGCCGCAGGAGCGGCGACGCGCGCCGTGGTGGTGCGCGGCGTCGTCGTGCGAGCGGCCGTCGCGCGGGTGGTCGTCGTGGAACGCGCGACCGTGGCACGCGACGAGGTCGTCGTGCGCGAGGTCGTGGTCGTGCGACGACCGTTCACGAGCTTGAGCTCGGGACGGCGCGAGGTCGCGGTCTTCTTGCGGGCGGGGGTGGCGATGGTGGCGGCGCGGGGCATGACGGATGTCTCCTAGGCTTCGAGGCGGTGAGACGACTCCGACTTCGCATCGAACTCGGGACCGGACGCGAGGGGCTTCCACAACTGGGCGGCCAGGGCGCGGATGGCGACTGCGGCCGGCGAATCGGGCTGCGACACGACGAGCGGCTCCTGCGCGCGCTCGGCGCGGATCATGGCGTGGTCCTCGGGGATGCTCCCGAGCGTGTCGATCTCCACCCGCATGAAGTGACGCGCGAACACGCGCATGCGGTTGGCGATCTCCTGCCCCTCGTCGGGCGTGGTCGCCATGTTCACGACCAGGCGCGGCGAACGCTGGAGCGCGTTGCCCTGCTGCAGCGTCTTGAGCATCGCGTAGGCGTCGGGCAGCGACATGACCTCGGTCGAGGTCACCACCACCACGTCGCTGGCGAGACGGCAGAACTCGAGCGTCGTGGCGTCCGGCCCCGCCGGCGTGTCCACGATCATGAGGTCCACGTTCTCACCGACCGTGCCGAGCGCGCGGAACAGCACCTCGCGGCGGAAGTCGTCGAGCGCCGGGACCGTCTTGCCCGCGCCCGGACCGGGCACCAGCGTCACACCCTGCGGACCGTTGACCAGCACCTCGTCCACCGGACGGGCGCCCGTGACGACGTGCGACAGGTCGTGACGCGGGTGCACACCGAGGAGAAGGTCGAGCTGCGAGTTGGTGAAGTCGGCGTCCACGAGCAGGACGCGCGCCCCCCGCTGACCCAGCGCGACCGCGAGGTTGGCGGCGAGGTTGCTCTTGCCCACGCCCGACTTGCCGCTCACGACCGCGATCGTGCGGACGCGCGGACGCGACTGCTGGGCGGCGTGCTCGGGGCCGACCTCGGCCGCGGACTGATTCCCGCGCACCACCTGCATGGGCGGGTTGCCCTTGCGCGAACGACCCGTGCTCACGCGGCCTCCGCGGCGACGGCGCACAGCGCGCGCACGAACTTCCAGTAACGCAGCTGGTGCTGCGTCCGGGCGAGCGGCCACTCGAGACCCATGCGCTCGAAGCGACGCTGCTCGGCGGAGAGCGACTCCACGGCGGCCTCGGCCGCCATGAGGCGGGCCGAAGGCGACTCGGGCATCTCGCGGCGCGGGTCCGCGAGGGGGGTGACGGCGAGGAACGGCTTCATGCGGCCCTCCGAAGCGTCGTCTCGACGCCGAGTTCACGACCCAGGAGACCGAGCGACGCATCCGTGCGACGCTCGACCTCCCGACGATCCAGCTTCAACGCGGCCGCGGTCTCGGCGACCGAAAGGCCCTCGAGCAGACGCAGCGACAGCACGAGACGGTCGGTCTCGGGGAGCGCCTCGATCGCGGCGGCGAGACGCACGCGCACGGGGAGCTCGCGAACCTGCTTCGGGAGGCGCGCGCTCATGCGGCCTTCCGCAGCGTGGAGCGACGACGCTCCGGACGCGACAGGAGCGCGCGGCGCACGGCGCGACGCAGCTCGTCCACATGGAAGGGCTTCGGGAACACCTCGGACACGCCGGCGCGCATGAGGTCGCGAACGTGCTCGGGGCTGCCGTAGGCGGTGACGACGATGACCGGCTGCGCGTGGCGACCGCGGGTCAGCTTCTGCGCGAGGTCGAGGCCCGACAGGCCGGGGAGCTGGAAGTCCGAGATGACGAGGTCGCTGCGGTGGGAGCGCAGCCAGAACAGCGCCTCCTCCGCGGTGCGGAAGGTGTCGATCGTGTAGCCGTCGTCCGAGAGACCCTCGGCGAGGGCCCAGGACGTCGTCGACTCGTCTTCGACGATCAGGATGTGGGGCATCTTCGGCTCCGGTCGGTCGTGGGGGGGCGCGGACATCGGCTCCTTCCCCTTCTGCACCGGCCGTGCCACGGC
>JBEGJG010000098.1:0-7481 GCA_041184705.1 Candidatus Eiseniibacteriota bacterium | reverse complement strand
GCGGCGGCACCGTCGGCGCAGGCCCGTCGTCTCGGCCGTGGCTCGGGCACGGGGGCGCGCCACGTCGCGATCGTGCTCGCGACCGCCCTCGTCGTGGCGCTCGTGCTGTGGCGCTTCGGCATCCCGTGGCTCGCCGACGCGGCCGCGGTGCGCGTGCCGGTGGAATGGGAGCGGCAGGCCGGGCGCAGCATGGTGGGCCAGATGGTCCCCGAGGCGAAGCGCGTGCGCGGCCCCGCCGTGGTCGAGCTGCCCACCGCCATCCATCGCGCGCTGCGCGGTCCGCTGGGAGGCGAGATCCTCGTGTGGCAGGACCCCATGGTGAACGCGTTCGCCGCACCGGGAGGCACGGTGGTGGTGACGACCGGGCTGCTCGCCCGGCTCGAGGGGCCCGACCAGCTGGCGGCCGTCATCGCGCACGAGGTCGGCCACGTCGAGCGCCGCCACCATGCGCGGCGCGTGCTGCGCGATGCGTCCGTGCAGGTGCTGCTCGCGCTCCTCGTGGGCGACGCCTCACCGGCGGCCGGGGCGCTGCAGGCGGCGGGGCAGCTCGCGCAGTTGTCCTACAGCCGCGAGCACGAGCGCGAATCCGACGACTACGCGGTCGAGACGCTGGCGCGCCACGGTCTGCCGGCCGAGGCGATGGCCCGGGCCCTCGAGCGGATCGCGCAGGGGAACGAGGGCGCGGGCCGCATGCCCGCGTTCGTGTCCACCCATCCCGGTACCGAGGAGCGTGTCGCCCGCGTGCGTACGGCCGCGGCCGCGCATCCGGTGAGCGGCACGCCCCCGTGGCGTGGCGACGGCGATTGGGCGGGACTGACGCGCGCGGTCGCGGCCCTGGCCGCGACCGACACGACGCGCGCGCGCTGAGTCCGAGGTGCCCTACAGCGGCAGGTTGCCGTGCTTCTTGCGCGGCTGCTCCTGACGCTTGTTCCGCAGCATCTCGAGGGCCGCGATGAGCTTGGGGCGCGTCTCGAGCGGGTCGATCACGTCGTCGAGGTAGCCCAACTCGGCCGCGACCCACGGTGAGGCGAACTTGTCGTTGTACTCGGCCACGAGCCGCTTACGCTCGGCCACCGGGTCCTTCGCCTTCGACAACTCCTCGCGGTACAGGATGTTCACCGCACCGTCGGCCCCCATCACGGCCATCTCGGCACTGGGCCACGCGACGTTGTAGTCGCCGCGGATGTGCTTGCTCGACATGACGTCGTAGGCGCCGCCGTAGGCCTTGCGCACGACCACCGTGAGCTTCGGCACCGTGGCCTCGCAGTAGGCGTAGAGCAGCTTGGCGCCGTGGCGGATGATGCCGCCCCACTCCTGGCGCGTCCCGGGCAGGAAGCCGGGCACGTCCTCGAACGTCACGAGCGGGATCTGGAACGCGTCGCAGAACCGCACGAAGCGCGCGGCCTTGGTGCTCGAGTCGATGTCGAGCACGCCGGCCAGCACCTTGGGCTGGTTGCCCACGATGCCCACCGGACGGCCGTTCAGTCGCGCGAACCCGATGATGATGTTGCCCGCGAAGTGCTCCTGCACCTCGAGGAAGTCGCCGTCGTCCACCACCATGCGGACGAGTTCCTTCATGTCGTACGGCTTGTCGGCCGACTCGGGCACGATCGTGGCGAGACGGGCGTCGCGACGGTCCACCGGATCGGTGCACGCGCGGCGCGGCGGGTCCTCGGCCCAGTTGCCGGGCATGAACGACAGCAGGCGCTTGACGTGACGGATGGCGTCGGCGTCGTCCTTGGCGGCGAAGTGGGCGACACCGCTGCGCGAGTTGTGCGTCATCGCACCGCCGAGGTCCTCCATGCTCACGTCCTCGGAGGTCACGGCCTTGATCACCTCGGGGCCGGTCACGAACATGTGGCTCGTGCCCTCGACCATGATGGTGAAGTCGGTGATGGCGGGGGAGTACACCGCGCCACCCGCGCACGGCCCCAGGATGCACGAGATCTGCGGGACCACGCCCGAGGCGAGCGTGTTGCGTAGGAACACGTCGGCGTACGCGCCCAGCGAGAGCACGCCCTCCTGGATGCGGGCGCCGCCCGAGTCGTTCAGGCCCACCACGGGCGCGCCGTTGTCGAGCGCGAGGTCCATGATGGCGCAGATCTTCTTGGCGTTGGCCTCGCTCATGGTGCCGCCGAACACGGTGAAGTCCTGCGCGAAGCCGTACACGAGACGGCCGTCCACCTGCCCCCAGCCCGCGACCACGCCGTCACCGGTGATGCGCTTCTCGCCCATGCCGAAATCGTTGCAGCGGTGCGTGACGTAGGTGCCGATCTCGGTGAACGTGCCCGGGTCGTAGAGCAACTCGAGCCGCTCCCGCGCCGTGAGGCGGCCCTTGGCGTGGATCCGGGCGACGCGCTCGGGCCCTCCGCCCGCGAGGGCCTCGTCGTGACGGCGCTTCAATTCGGCCAGTCGTTGCTCGCGGTTCACGGCGTCCTCCGGGAAGGGGTGCACAGGGGAGGGCGAGCGTAGGAACGCCCCCCGACAGGGTCAAGTGCGCCCCGCGCGCCCCGTGCTATCCTGCTCGCGCTCACGGGCCCCGTGGCCCGCAGACCCGAACCGAGGGACGTCATGTCGGAACCGACCATCACCGAACGCATCCAGGCCGCGATGGTGGCGGCCATGAAGGAGAAGGACGCCGAGACGCTGTCCACCGTGCGCATGCTCAAGGCGGCGCTCATGGAGGCCAAGACGGCGAAGCCCAAGGACTCGGTGCTCTCGCCCGAGGAGGAGATCGAGGTCCTGCAGCGCTACGCGAAGAAGCGCCGCGAGACCATGGAGCTCAACGCCAAGGCCGGGCGTGCCGACCTCAACGCCTCCGAGGAGCGCGAGATCGCCATCACGCAGCGCTTCCTGCCGCAGCTGCTGTCCGAGGACGAGGTGGCCGCGATCGTGAAGGAGGCCGTGGCCAGCACCGGTGCGGCCGGCCCGAAGGACATGGGCAAGGTGATCGGAGCGGTCATGGCTCGCGTGGCCAAGGGCACGGTCGAGGGCAGCACGGTCTCGCGTCTCGTGAAGGCCGCGCTCGGGAGCTGAGCCCGCGCCTCGCGTTGGCGGTGGACGACGCCCGGGACCTTTGCGGTCCCGGGCGTCGGCTCATGCGGGCGCGGCAGCGCTGTCCGCGGGAGCCGTCTCCGAGGGCGCGGCCTCGGGCACCGCGTCGGGAGCGGGCGCGAGGTCGCCGGGGCCGAACAGGGTCGAGTCCACGGCCGGGGCCGGCGCCTCGGGGGGCAGCCCCACCACGGCGCGGTACTCGGCCTCGCTGATCGCGCCGCGTCGGCGCAGGCGCGAGGCGAAGGTGCGGATGCGACGCTCGATCCTCGGGGAGGGGTCGGTCGGCGAGTAGCGGCGCGGGTTGATGACGATGGCGGCGAGCCCGAGGGACTGGCGCGCATCGAGCGCGCCCGCGCCGACGCCGTACCAGTGGCGGGCCGCGGCCTCGATGCCGTACACGCCGTCGCCCCACTCGATGGTGTTGAGGTAGAGCTCGAGGATGCGGCGCTTGGGCAGCGCGCGCTCGAGACGGTAGGCGAGGATCATCTCCTCGAACTTGCGCCACGGCGTGCGCGCCGTGCCGAGCCACAGGTTCTTGGCGAGCTGCTGCGTGATCGTGCTGCCGCCGCGCACCACTTTCCGCGTGCGCAGGTTGCGCCGCGCCGCCTCGCGGATGCCCGCCCAGTCGAAGCCCTCGTGCGCGAAGAACTTGTCGTCCTCGGCCACGAGCACGGCGGCACGAAGCGTGGGCGAGACGCGGTCGAGCCGCACCGGCCGGTGCCGTTCACGGTAGCGCTTGCCGCTGGCACGCGCCTCGCGCTCGCGCTGTCGCATGAGCGCACTGCGCTCGGGGTCGCGCTTCGCGAGCGAGTCCACGTCCACCGCGGCGGTACGCACCAGGGCCACGGCGACGAGCGTGCTCACGACCAGCGTCAGCGCGACGAGCGCGCGCACGATCAGGCGGCGCACGACCGGGCTCCGGGAGCGGGGCGGGGGGCATGCGCGCGAGTCTAGTGCAAGCCCCGCAGGCCCGCATCGGCCGCGGGGCGCGGGGTTGCCGCGTCTCGCGGGCGGTGCCTATAGTCGCGTGTTCGCGACCCCGTCCAAGCCCCTCACTCCACCGAGGCCCGTCCATGAGCGCCCCCTCCACGACCGAGTACGCCAACATCCTCGTCGAGCACCGTGGCGCGGTCACCGTGCTGTTCGTGAACCGCCCCGACAAGCTGAACGCCATCGACCGCGCCACCCTGGGCGAGATCGCGCACGCGGCGCGCGCCTTCGTGGCCGACCCCGCGCAGGGCGCCCTCATCGTCACGGGCAGCGGCACCAAGGCCTTCATCTCGGGCGCCGACATCGGCGAGTTGGCTCCGCTCGGTCCGGCGGCCGCCGAGGACATCTCGCGCTTCGGTCAGGAGGTGGTGCTGCTGCTCGAGCGCAGCCCCAAGCCGGTCATCGCGGCGGTCAACGGTTTCGCGTTCGGCGGCGGTTGCGAGCTCGCTCTGGCCTGTCACATGCGGCTGGCCTCGGACAACGCGGTCATGGGGCTGCCCGAGGTGAAGCTCGGCATCATCCCGGGCTACGGCGGCACCCAGCGCCTGCCCCGACTCATCGGCCCCGGGCGCGCACTCGAGCTCATCCTGTCGGCGCGCAGCATCAAGGCCGACGAGGCGGCCTCGATCGGGCTCGTGAACCGCGTCGTGCCGCAGGAGCAGTTGCTCCCCGAGGCCGTGGCGCTCGCCGAGGCGATCCTCAAGAACGGACCGCTCGCGGTCGAGGCCGCGCTCGAGTGCGTGGTGCGCGGCATGCAGATGCCGCTCGACCAGGGCCTGCGCTTCGAGAGCGGGCGTTTCGGCATCCTCGCGGCGAGCGAGGACATGCACGAGGGCCTGAACGCGTTCGTCGAGAAGCGCAAGGCGGAGTTCCGACGCCGCTGACCCCGGGGGTGCACGCATGGAGGAAGTGCTGAAGGACCTCGTCCCCATGGTGGTGTCGCTGCTGCTCGGCACCATCGTCGGGTTGGAACGCCAGATGGGCCGCAAGCCGGCCGGTCTGCGCACGCACGTGCTGGTCTGCCTCGGCAGCACCATGTTCGTGCTCACCACGCGGCATGCGGTCGAGGCGTTCGGCGGCTCGACGCTCGACGCCTCGCGCATCGTGCACGGCGTCGTCACCGGCGTGGGCTTCCTCGGCGCGGGCAGCATCATGCGCACCGAGGGGTTCGTGTTCGGGCTCACGACCGCGGCCAGCATCTGGATGGTGGCCGCGATCGGTGTGGCGGTGGGGGTGCAGGCCTACCCGCTCGCCGTGGTGGGTGCGGTCATGGCTCTGGTCGTGCTCGAGGGCTATCGCTGGCTCGAGCGCATGACCGATCACAACGACGACACGAACGAGTGACCCGAGCGGGACACGCGAGCGCCCGGCGGGGAAGGTCCCGCCGGGCGCTCGTGCGTTCGTCGGAAGGAGGGTCAGCGGCCCGCGCCGGCCCCCTCGAGCTCGCCCAGCACGAGGTCGGCCACCTGATCGGTGCCGAACCCCGAGTCCATGCCCAGATTGGGCAGGCGGCGTGAGCGCAGCACGCGCACGACCGCGTCCTCGATGCGTCGTGCACCGCCGGTCTCGCCGAGCGTCTCCAGCATCATGCTGACCGCCATGATGGTGGCGAGCGGGTTGGCGCGGTTCTGGCCCGCGAACTGCGGGGCCGAACCGTGGATGCTCTCGAACAGGCTCACGCGTCCGGGGTGCAGGTTGGCGCTCGCTGCGATCCCGAGCCCGCCCACCAGCGCGGCCCCGAGGTCGGTGAAGATGTCGCCGAACATGTTGCTCGTGACCACCGTGTCGTACTGCTCGGGTGCGGTCACCACGAACATGCACGCCGCGTCGATGTACTGGTGCTCGCGCGTGATGTCGGGGTACTCGGCGCCGACCTCGGCGAACGTGCGCGTCCACAGCTCCATGGCGCGGATCGCGTTCGCCTTGGTGAGCAGGGTGAGCTTGCGGCGGCGGTTGCGCGCGCGGCAGGTCTCGAACGCGTGACGGATCACACGCTCCACGCCCTTGCGCGAGAAGATGATCTCCTGCGTCGCGATCTCGTCGGGCGTGCCCTTCTTGAAGTGCCCCCACATGCCGGCGTAGGCGTCCTCGGTGTTCTCGCGCACCACGATGAAGTCGAGGTCCTCGGGGCGCTTGCCCTTGAGCGGGGTGAGCGACTCGTCGTAGAGCTTGACCGGGCGCATGTTGGCGAACAGGTCGAGCCCGAACCGCAGGCGCGCCACGATGCCGAACTCGAGGAACCCGGGCTGCATGCGCGGGTCGCCGATCGCGCCGAGCAGCACCGCGTCGTGGCCGCGAACCTCCTCGAACGAGGCGTCCGACAGGACCTCCTGCGTCGCGAGGTAGTGCTCGGCCCCGAACGGGAAGCGCGTGGGGGTGGCGGTGAAGCCCTCGATGGCGGCGACGCGTTCGAGCACGCGCAGGCCCTCGCGGACGACCTCGGGACCGATGCCGTCTCCCGGGATGACGGCGATGTGGTGGCGGCGGGACATGGAGGCTCCTCGCGGACGCGGCCGTGGCCGCACGCGTTCAGGGTTGCAGGATGTACTCGACCGAGGCCCACGACCGCTGGGGCTTGTCGAACTTGCGGGCGGGGATGAATCGCCACTGACCGATCTGGCCGACGACGTGGTTCACGACCGCGGCGGGGACGGTCTCCTCGGTCATGTAGGGGAGTTGCACGAGCACCGGCCGACCGGTCTCGCCGATGAGCACCTCGACGAACACCTGCAGCGGCTTGCGCAGCCCCATGCGCGCGCGCAGCGAGTCGGCGGGCTGCGACATGGGGTTGAAGACCAGCATGGGGACGGCGTCGAACTGCTGGTACTCCTCCTGCTTGGGACGCTTCGCCGAGGTGAGGATCGCGCACGCGCGCGCGCCGTAAAGGAATCGGTTCGGCAGCGAGTCGGCGCGCGTACCGGGTAGGGTGAGGCGGGCGAGTGCGAGCACCGGGTCGCGCCAGCTCGAGTCGAGCGCGGCCGCCGTGGCGAGCGAGGCGCGAGCCTCGGCGCGGCGGCCGTTGCGCCACGCCCACAGCCCGGCGAGATGGTGCGCCTCGGGCAACCAGGGTTCCAGGTAGGCCGCCCAGTTCGCCGCGGCCTCGCCCAGTTCGGCATCGCCCGCGTGGCTCGCCGCGAGCGCGAGCAGCAGCGCGTCCTTGCCCGAGAGCGGGCGCGCCTCGGCCGCGCGGCTCGCCATGCGAACCGCTTCGGGCCAGTCGCGGCGTGCGAACGCCAACTCGGCGCGGGCGCGCGCCACGTACCAGTACCAGCCGTTGAAGACCCCGTTCACCCACGCGTGCTCGCGCTGGAACGGGTAGTCGTGCCGACGGGCGAGGCCCATCGTGTCCTCGAGCGCGGCACTCAGCACGGGCCCGTAAAGGCGCGCCCATGCCGAGTCCACCAACCCGATGCGCGCCAAGTCGGTGGACCGCGTCC
>JBEGJG010000097.1:0-13079 GCA_041184705.1 Candidatus Eiseniibacteriota bacterium | reverse complement strand
TCGCGGTCGTGGTGCCGGCCTGGAACGAGCACGGCAAGATCGGCGACGTGGTGCGCAAGGTGCCGCGCCGCTGGGCCGCGACGGTCATCGTGGTGGACGACCATTCCAGCGACGACACCGCCGAGGAGGCGCGCGCGGCCGGGGCCGAAGTGGTGATCCGCCACGAGACCAACCTCGGGGTCGGGGCCGGCATACGCACCGGACTGCTCGAAGCCAAGCGCCGCGGCATCGAGTTCGCCGCCATCCTGTCGGGCGACGACCAGCACGAACCCGACGAACTGCCGCGCATCCTCGTGCCGTTGTTCGCGGACGAGGCCGATCTGGTGCAGGGCAGTCGCTGGCTCCCGGGTGGGGCCACGCCCGGCATCCCGCCCGATCGCCGCTGGCTCACGCGGCTCTATCCGATCCTGTTCCGCATCGCGAGCGGCTTCCCGGTGACCGATGGCACCAACGGTATGCGTGCGTTCCGCCTGTCCCTGCTCGACGACCCGCGCATCCGGCTGCAGCAGGACTGGCTCGACCGTTACGAGTTGGAGCCCTACCTGCTGTTCCAGACCATCCGCGCGCGCTACCGGGTTCAGGAGGCGCCCGTGACCGTCCGATACCACGGGCGCGGCACCACCAAGATGCGGTTGTTCCAGGACGGGTGGCGGATCCTGCGCCCGCTCGTCTTCCTGCGCTTCGGCCTGCGTCACTGACCCCGAGGATCCGATGATCGAACTCCAGGACGCGCGCGTGCTCGTGACGGGCGGCGCCGGTTTCGTCGGCAGCAATCTCGTGAAGCGACTCCTGCGCGAGGGCGCCCGCGTCACCGTACTCGACGACCTGTTCACCGGCCGGCTCGAGAACCTGCCCGCGAGCGGCTTCGAGTTCGTGCACGGCTCGGTGTGCGATGCCGCGCTCGTGGACCGCGTGGTCGCCGAGGCCGAGGTCGTGTTCCACGCCGCCGCCCGCAACATCGTGGTCTCCACACGCAATCCGCGCGAGGACTTCGAGACCAACATCGGCGGTACGCTCAACGTGCTCATGGCGGCTCGGGCCGCGCAGAACCGTGTGAAGCGCGTGCTCTACACCTCGTCCACGTCGGTGTACGGCAATCCGCGCTACCTGCCCATCAACGAGGACGACCACCTCTCGCTGCTCACGCCGTACGCCGTCTCGAAGCTGGGCGGCGAGAACTACTGCATGGCGTTCTACGAGAGCTACGGTGTGCCCACCGCCGCGGTCCGATACTCGAACGTGTACGGACCCGGGCAGGATCCGGCCAACCCGTACTGCGGTGTGGTCGCGAAGTTCATCGAGTCCCTGTTCGAGGGCAGGGCGCCGATGATCCACGGGGACGGCGAGCAGACGCGCGACTTCACGTTCGTGGACGACGCGGTCGAGGCCACCGTGCTCGCGGCGCGTTCCGATCGCGCGCTCGGCGAGGTGTTCAACGTCGGCACGGGTGTCGAGACGCGCGTGAACGAGCTGGCCGCGACGCTCATCCGCATCCTCGGCGTGGATGTGCGGCCGCAGCACGCGAACCGGCGCGACATCGACAACATCCGCCGACGCGTGGTGAACATCGAGAAGACCCGCCGTGCGCTGCGCTGGGTGCCCAGCATGACGCTCGAGAACGGCCTGCGAGCGACTGTGGAGTGGCAGAAGGGAGTGGCAGAAGGCCAAGGGCTCCGCCAACTCCTGACCCTCGGGGCGCTAGCGAGGGCCTGCGGGGCCCCTTCCGTACGAAGTCGCGTGCGGGCCGCCCCCTTCCCCGAGGGCCAGGGACTCCGCCCAAGTCGCTGCCACTGTGGGAATTGACCGCCATCTCCCGGATGCGCGGTCTGCCCCCCGGCTGTGGGCCGTCCGCGCTCCGGACGAACCTCCCCGTGGTCCGTCGGGCGTTCCGCCCGGATCGGGACCTTGGGTTTTGGGTTTCGCACGGCGTGACCATACCCCGGCGGGGGGGCGGCAGAAGATTCCCCATTCCACCGTTGAATCCCGTCCCGGCGCATTGCTAACATGGGCTTGTCGGACCGGTTGAGCCTTCCTCTACACGGAGAAACCACAGACGAACCTTGGCTAACTGGGTGTGTAGCACCACGAGCTCTGCCCCCGGACCCCTCTCGGGTCGGTGGGACCCGCCGCAAGGCGGGAAAGACATCTCGATACGACATCTTGGTTCCCCCCAGTCGCTCGTAGGCGATCACTCCAGGGCCCTCGTCAGGGACCTTGCAGGACGGAGTGTCGTTCGAGCCACGGGTCGCAACGCGGACCTGTGGTTCCTCGTTTCGGGCGACGACAACTGAGAGTACGCAGATGGAGCCCGAACTCCTCGCGTCGATGTCCGGTCACGGGACCGCTCCCGTGTCGGGTACCGGTGCGAACACCGTCCAGTCCGAGGAAGCGCCGTCCGTGGAAACCCCGACCGACCTCACCAAGCCGCACATCGTGCGACTGCACGCCGTGAGCGCGCACGCCCCCGTGGCGCCGCGCGCCCGCATCCATGCGGGCGGTTTCACCAACGGCCACGCGCGCCCGCGTCTCGTCGCCACCCCCCGTGTCGCCACCCATCCGGGTGTCGCCTCGGTCGAGGTGGTGCCGTTCGAGACCCCGGCCCCGAACACCTTCTACCTGCGCTTCGGCAAGCGCGCGTTCGACGTGCTCGCCTCCTCGATCGCGCTGGTGCTGCTCGCGCCGGTCATCGCGGTGCTGGCCGTGCTCGTCAAGCTGAGCTCGCCCGGGCCGGTCTTCTACCGCTCGACGCGTGTCGGTCGCGGCGGGCGCCCGTTCACCTTCTACAAGCTGCGCTCGATGGTGAAGGACGCCGACCTGAAGCGTCGCAACCTCGCGCACATGAACGAGGCCGACGGTCCGGTGTTCAAGATCGCGCGCGACCCGCGCATCACCGGCATCGGCCGCTTCATGCGCTCGACGAGCCTCGACGAGGTCCCTCAGTTCTGGAACATCCTCAAGGGTGACATGAGCCTCGTCGGCCCGCGTCCCCCGATCCCCGAGGAGGTCGCGCAGTACGAGCCGTGGCAGCTGCGCCGCCTCGACGTGCTGCCGGGTCTGACCTGCCTGTGGCAGATCAGCGGCCGCAGCCGCATCGGTTTCCAGGAGTGGATGCGCCTCGACCTCGAGTACATCCGCCACCAGTCGTTCCGCCTCGACCTGAAGATCCTCCTGCGCACGATCCCCGCGGTGCTGTCGCGGGAGGGTGCGTACTGACCGAAACGCTCGAGCCCCCACCGATGGCCCCACCCGTTCCAACGGGTGCCCGGCCGGCCGACCCTCCTCGCCCGAGCTCCCTCGCACTGGCCCCGCCGCGCACGATCCTCGCCGCCACGCTCGTGGCGGCGTTGTTGCGCTTGCCCGGCCTCGGTGGCCCCAGCCTGTGGATCGACGAGCAGTTCACGCTGCTCGCCGCCGGGTTGCCGGGCCCGTTCGACCCGCTCGCGTTGCTGGGCGACGTGCATGGCCCGCTCTACACGCTCGCGGTGGCGTTCGCGGCCGCGCTCGGTGGCGACGCCGAATGGGTGCTGCGCCTACCGAGCGCGATCGCAGGCGTGGCGACCGTGCCGGCGATGGCGTGGCTCGCGGCCGGTTCACCGTTCCTCGTGTACTACTCGCAGGAGTGCCGCAACTACTCGTTCGTGCTGCTCGCCACCGTGCTCTCGCTCGGGGCGGCGCTGGGGTTGCGCGATCGCGCCGATGCCCGTCGCATCGCGGGATGGCTCGCCACCGTCGTCGCAGGCGTGTTCAGCAACTTCGCGTTCGTGCTGGTCGCGCCCCTGCAGGTGCGCCTGCTGCTCGCTCCGGGTGAGGCCCGCGCTCGCCGTCTCCGGTTGCTCGTGGGGGCGTGCGTGGTCGTGGCGATCGTGGCCGCACCGTGGGTGCCCGCGGTCGTCGGGACGTGGGACTGGGCGCGGCTCGTGCCCGGGCGTGCGGTGCCCGCGGCCGAGGTGGGGCTGCGTGGCGAGCACACCTTCCACCCGGCCGCGATCCCGTTCACGCTCCACACCTTCACGTCGGGGTACGGGGTGGGACCGAGCCTGCGCGAGTTGCGCTCCGGGCCGACCCAGGCCGTGCGCGACCATGCCCTCGAACTGGCGCTCGCGGCCGCGCTGTTCGCGGTCCTCGGCGGGCTCGGGCTGCGGGCGGTGGCGAGGCGGGGCCGACTGGCCGATACCCTGCTCTGGCTCGTCGCGCCCATGCTCGTCGTGAGCTATTTTGCGGCGACCAACTTCAAGGTGTTCCACCCCCGGTACCTCGCGGCCGCGATGCCGTGCGTGTTGCTGGTGGTGGCCGCCGCGTTCGCGGATGCTGCTCCGCGCACCCGGCGGGTGCTGGCTTGGGCGGTCGCGTTGCTGTGGTCGGTCTCGCTCGCGCGTGGCGCGTTCGACCCGGACTACGGTCGCGAGGACTACCGGACGGCGATGACGCACGTTCGCGCGGGGATCGGACCCGGCGAGCGCGTCCTCGCGGTCGGGGCGCCCGAGCCGGTGGAATGGTACGGACGCGGTCTCGAGGTGCGGCGCTTCTGGCTCGGTTACGCGAGCGACGAGGCGCGACTCTCGCGAGCGTGGCAGGACTCGGTGGGCGCGCCGCCCCCGGGGCTGTGGGTGGTGGCGAGTCGCACCGAGGACCTCGACCCCGAGGGGCGGTTCGCGCGACGACTCGACGGCTGGACGACGGAGCAGGACCGGAGCGCGTTCGCCGGTGTGCGGGTCTGGCACCTGCGCGAGCGTACGACGGTGGACGATTCGGCCGGCGTGGTCGGTCCGGCGCAGGGTTCCCGGTAGCGGACGCGAGGCGCGTCCCGGAGGTCTCCCCGATGCGGGTGGTGGTGGTCGGTCTCGGTTACGTGGGTTCCGTGTGCTCGGCGTGCCTCGCCGATCGTGGTCACGACGTCGTCGGCGTGGACACGAGCGAGTTCAAGGTGGAGTGCATCCGTCGCGGCGAGAGCCCGATCGTCGAGAAGGGGCTGCCCGAGCTCATCGGCAAGGCCGTGCGCGAGGGTCGGCTGTCGGCCACCACGCGCATCGCCGAGGCCATGCCCGGTGCCGACATCGTGCTCGTGTGCGTGGGCACGCCGAGCGCCGAGGACGGCTCGCTCGACCTCGGCCACGTCAAGCGCGCCTGCGCCGAGGTCGGGTCCGCGCTCACCGCCATGGGACGATTCGTGACCGTGGTCATGCGCAGCACCATGTTGCCGGGTTCGGTGCTCGACGAACTGCGCCCCGTGATCGAGCAGGCCTCGGGGCTGCGCGCCGGTGAGGGCTTCGGGATCGCCTACAACCCCGAGTTCCTGCGCGAGGGCACCGCGGTCGAGGACTTCTTCGGCGCCGACTACACCATCCTGGGCGCGGGGTGCGCGCGTTCGGGCGAGGCGCTGCGCCAGCTCTACCACGGCGTCGGCGGCGAGCTCATCGTGACCGCCATCCCGACGGCCGAGATGCTCAAGTACGTGAACAACTCGTACCACGCGCTCAAGGTCGCGTTCGCGAACGAGTTCGGGCGGCTGTGCAAGCGCGAGGGCGTGGACAGTCACGAGGTCATGCGCCTCATGAAGCGCGACACGAAGCTCAACATCTCGGGCGCGTACCTGTCGCCGGGGTTCGCGTTCGGCGGCTCGTGCCTGCCCAAGGACCTGCGTGCCGTGAACTCGCGCGCGCGGCGCCACGACCTCGACCTGCCGGTGCTCGCGAGCATCATGCGTTCGAACGAGCTGCACGTGTCCGAGTCGGTCGCGCTCATCGAGCGGTTCAAGAAGCGGCGACTCGGGTTCCTCGGACTGTCGTTCAAGGCCGGAACCGACGACCTGCGCGAGAGCCCCATCCTGCGCGTCATCGGGACGCTCGTCGGCAAGGGCTACGACGCCCGCCTGCACGACCCGAGCCTCGACGTCGAGCGGCTGCTCGGCGCCAACCGTCGCTTCGTGGAGTCGGAACTCGCGTACCTGCCCGAGCGGCTGCGTCCCGACCTCGACGAGGTGCTGGCGCACGCCGAGGTCGTGGTGATCGGCAACCGCTCGGCCGAGTACCGCACGATCGGGCCGCGCCTGCGCGCCGGTCAGGTGGTGGTGGATCTCGTCGCGGCACTCGACCCGTCCACGGTCGTCGCCGGGGAGTACCATGGCCTCGCGTGGTAGGGTCCTCCACCTGTCCGAGAACCTCACGCTGCCGTTCGATCGGCGCGTGTGGATGGAGCTGAACGCGCTCAAGGGCGCGGGTTGGGACGTCGCCGCCATCTGCCCGATGGGCGAGGGGGGGACCGAACCCTACGAGGTGCTGAACGGCATCCACCTCTACCGCTACCCGGCGCCCCCCGAGACGAGCGGGTTCGTGAGCTACGTCTGGGAGTTCCTGTACTGCTGGCTGCGCACGTTCGCGCTCACGCTGCGCGTCTCGGCTCGTCACGGCTTCGACGTCATCCACACCGCGAACCCGCCCGACACGTTCTGGGCCATCGCGCTGCCGTTCAAGCTCGCGGGCGTGCGGTTCGTGTTCGACCACCACGACCTGTGTCCGGAGTTGTACCTGTCGCGCTTCGGCGAGCAGCGCGCCGGCACGCTGCCGCACCGCTTGCTGCAGTGGCTCGAACGCATGCAGTTCGCGTGCGCCGACCTCGTCATCTCGACCAACGAGTCGTACCGGCAGGTCGCGATCGAACGCGGGCGCAAGCACCCCGACCGCGTGCGCGTCGTGCGCAGTGGCCCGAGCCACCAGCGCTTCGCCACCGTGCGCGAGCCCGCGCCCGAACTCAAGCGCGGTCGGCCGTACCTCGTGGCCTACCTCGGCGTCATGGCCCCGCAGGACGGCGTGGACCACCTCGTGCGCGCCGCGCGCATCCTGCTCGACCGCCGTTCCGACGTGGCGTTCACGTTCATCGGTGCGGGCGATTCGTTCGAGGACCTGAAGGCGCTGTCGCGCTCGCTCGGGCTCGAGTCCTCCTGCCACTTCACCGGTCGCATCCCCGATGCCGAGGTCGAGCGCATCCTGGCGACCGCCGACGTGTGCGTGAGCCCCGACCCCAAGAACCCGCTCAACGACGTCAGCACCATGAACAAGGTGCTCGAGTACATGGCGTGCGCCAAGCCGGTCGTGTGCTTCGACCTGCGTGAGCATCGTCACAGCGCGGGCGATGGCGCGATCTACGCCGAGCCCAACCGCGACGACGATCTCGCCGCCGCCATCGAGCGCCTGCTCGAGGACCCCGCACTGCGCGAGCGGCTCGGAGCCATGAACCGACGTCGGTTCCTCGACCACCTCGCATGGGAGCACAACGCCGGCGCCCTGGTGTCGGCCTACGAGGAGCTATGCGCGCCGCGGCGCGGGTGAGGGTCCTGCTCGTCGGGAGCGGTCGCGCCGTCGGCGGGACCGAGCGCGTGCTGTGGGAGCTCGCGACGCGGCTCAGTCCGTCGCGCTACGAGGTCCGTGTCTGGTTGTCGCCCGCCTCCGGTGTGGACGAGCTGGCACAGGCGCTCGAGGCGAGCGGCATCCCGGTGGACCGCGTCGCCGAGGTGGACCGGCGCACCGACCTGCGCGGGATGTGGGACACGTGGTCGCGCCTGCGCGCGCTGCGTCCCGACCTGCTGCACGTGCACCACGTCTGGCCCGCGGCCGATCGCTACCTCGCCCTGCTCGCGCGCGCCGCGGGCGTGCCGCACCTCGTCGTGACCGAGCACATCACCGGGCGTTCGCACTCGGCCGGACAGCGCTGGCTCAAGCGCGACGAGTTGCGTTCGGCGTCCGCGGTGACCGCGGTGACGGGCGCGATCGTGGACACGCTGGTGCGCGACTACGGCATCGAGCGTTCGCTCGTGCGCGTGGTCCCCAACGGCGCCGACATGCCCGACCCCGCGCGCGAGGAACCGCTCGCGCGCCAGTGGCGCGAACGCTACCTCGCCACGCCGATCAAGCCGTTGTGGGTGATCGCCGGCCGCATCGAGGAGCAGAAGGGACACGACGTGCTGTTCCGCGCACTCGCCCCGATCGTCGCCGCCGGTCTGGACTTCACGCTCGTGGTCGCGGGTGACGGTTCGCGCCGACGCTGGCTCGAGCAGCAGGCGATCTCGAACGGGCTCTCGCCGCGCGTGCAGTTCGTGGGGCAGGTGGACGACATCGGCCCGTTGCTCGCCGCCGCCGACGCCGTGCTGCTGCCGTCGCGCTGGGAGGGGTTGCCGCTCGTGCTCCTCGAGGCCATGGCGCGGGCACGGCCCATCGTGGCGTCCGCGGTCGGCGGCATCACCGACGTGATCGAGGACGGCGTCACGGGCACGCTCGTGCCGCCCGACGACGTCCCGGCGTTGAGCGCCGCGCTGGAGATGGCGCACCGCAAGTCCGATCGCTCGATGCGCATCGGGCGTGCGGCCGCGCAGTGCGTGCGTGAGCGCTACAACTGGGGCGCGGTGGTCTCCGAGTTCGAGGCCGTGTACGACGAGGCCGTCGGCGCGGCGAGCGTCACGCCCGAACGCCCCGCGTCCGGCGGCGCGCGATGAGACTGGGCGTGGTGATCCCCTGCCATCGGCAGGAGCGCTTCCTGCCTCGCACGCTGGCCGCGCTCGATCGCGCGCTGGCCGGGCGCGAGTGGAGCGGCGTGCTCGTGCTGTCCTCCTCCGACGCGGACGCGCGCGCCTTCACGGTGCCCTCGGGTTGGCGCGTCGTGCGCGCCGTCGGCGGCGCGCAGTCCCGTCCGCTCACGCCGGGCGCGGCGCGCAACGCCGGCTTCGAGGCCTGCGGGGGCGACTGGGTGCTGTTCGTGGATGCCGACGTCGAGGTCGAGCGAGCGTGGCTCGACCGCGCTTGTGAGCAAGCCGAGCGCGACGGATCGCTGGCCGGCTCGTGGGGCCGCATCGAGGAGTGGTTCGTGGACGGTGCGGTCGAGCGCCCCGGGGTGCCCGACCTGTACCGCGTCGGCGACGGGGACGGGGAGGCGCGTTACACCGCGACGCTGTCGTTCTACCGTCGAACCGCGCTCGCCGAGGTGGGTGGGTACGACGCGCGCCTGAACAGCGAGGAAGACTTCGAGCTCGGTCTGCGCCTGCGCCAGGCGGGGTACCGCCTGCGCACGTTCGCGCCGCTCGCCGCGCGCCATTGGAGTGCGCCGCGTCCGAGTCTCTCCGAGGTCGGACGACGCTGGCGCACGGGTCTGTGTTTCGGATCGGGGCAGGCGCTGCGCCTGTACCTCGGACGTGCGGGCTTCGGCGAGTTGTTCATGCGCAACCTGCACTACGTGGCCGTGCTCGCGTACGCGGCGCTCACCCCGGTCGTCGCAACGCTGGGTGGTGCCGAGGCGTTGCGGTCGTGGCTGAAGCTGCCGTTCGCGGTGCTGCTCGTCATGGCGCTGCGCACACTCGCTCGTGACCTGGTCGGTCATGGCCGCGGGTCTGGTCGTGGGTCTGGTGCGCGGTCCCGCCGCGCCCCCGAGCCCGGTGCGGGAGGCCGCGTGAGGGTGCACCTCGCCTGCGACAACGACATCCATCCGCCCCTGTTCGGCGCCACGCAGCGACTGTTCGGGCTCGCGCGCGGACTCGCGACGCGGGCCGAGGTGGATGCGCTGTGCGTGGTCCCTGCGCGCAGCACCGGCGCGTCCGAGGAGCGCGTGGCCGGCGTGGCGTTGCACCGGCGCAAGGCCCCGCACACGAGCGTCGCGTGGTGGCTGCAGCGTGCACGCGTCGCGCCCTTGTTCACGAGCGCATGGGGGCATCGCGCCAACGCGGCCGCGTACCGTCGCACGCTCGGCGCGCCCGCCGACGTGCTCATGTGCGACCTCGCGCTCACCGGGTTGTTCGAGGGTGCGCCCGAGACCGTGCGCGCCTATCACGCGCACAACGTCGAGGCCCGACTGTGGCCGCAGACCGCACCGCCCGTGTGGGGACGTGCGGCCTGGGCGCGGCGACTCGAGGACCTCGAGCGCCGTGCGGTCGCGAACAGCGACCTGTGCATCGCCTGCACCGACGAGGACGCGGAGGCCCTGCGCACGATCCACGGGGCGCGTGACGTCGAGGTGGTGCCGAACGGCTACGACGAGACCGCGCTCGCGCCCGCCTCGCCCGAGGCCCGCGCGCGTGCGCGGCAGGCGCTCGGGATCGCGCCCGACGCCTACGTGGCGGCGTTCGTGGGCGGCGACTGGGGCCCGAACCACGACGCGGTGTCGTGGCTCGTTCGAGAGGTCGGTCCGCGTCTCGCGTCCGACGGTGGCGTGCTGCTGGTGGTCGGTGCGGTCGCGCGCCGACTCGCGGACCGACGCGAGCCGTGGCTCGTGACCTGTCCCGAGACACCCGAACTCGCCACCGTGCTCGCCGCGGCCGATGCGGGGCTGAACCCGATCGCGAGCGGGGGCGGGAGCAACGTGAAGGTGCCCACGTACCTCGCCTGCGGGCTCGCGGTGGTCTCGACCGCGTTCGGGCTGCGCGGCTACGCGCCGCTGTCGTGCGCGGTCACGGTCGCGCCGCTCGACGGGTTCGCCGACGCGCTGCGTGCGCGTCCGCGCGGTTGGGCCGCCTCCATCGCCCCCGCACCGGCCGCGCTCGCCGGCTACGCCTGGGGCGCGCTCGGGGCCGCGCTCGCCGACGCGTTCGCCGCGCGGCTCGCCGTCCGCCGACGGGGGGTGGCGTGATGCGCGTGGCCATGATCGGGCAGAAGGGCATCCCCGCGACCTACGGCGGCATCGAGCGGCACGTGGACGAGATCGCGCGCCGCCTGGTGGATCTGGGCATCGACGTGGACGTGTTCTGTCGTCTCTACTACACCCCGCCCGGCACCGAGTACCACAACATCGGTCTGCTCCGTCGGCCGAGCATCCACACCAAGCACCTCGACACGGTGACGCACGTCGCGTGGGCGACCGCCGAGTCCATGCTCAAGCGCTACGACGTCGTGCACTTCCACGCCCTCGGCCCCGCGCTGTTCTCGGGACTGCCGAGGCTGACGGGCTCGCGCAGCGTGGTGACCGTGCACGGGCTCGACTGGCAGCGCGAGAAGTGGGGACGGTTCGCGTCGTGGGCGCTGCGGCGCTGCGAGGGGCCGGCCGCGCACTTCCCGGACCGCACGATCGTGGTGAGCAAGACGCTGCGCGAGCACTTCAAGAGCGAGCACGGCGTGGACACCGAGTACATCCCGAACGGCACGCACCTGCCGCAGCCGCGCGCCCCGCGCAAGCTGGCCTCGCTCGGCCTCGAGCCCGGCAAATACGTGCTGTTCGTGGGCCGACTCGTGCCCGAGAAGGGCGTGCACTTCCTGTGCGAGGCGTTCAGTCGCATCGACACCGACCTCAAGCTGGCGCTCGTGGGCGGGCTGTCGTTCTCGCAGGACTACGTGAACCTGCTGCGGCGCTACGAGAGCGACCGCATCCGGCTGCTCGACTACGTGTTCGGCGAGTCGCTCGAGGAGCTGTGGAGCAACGCGTACTGCGTCGTGCAGCCCTCGACCATGGAGGGGCTCTCGATCGCGTTGCTCGAGGCGCTGTCGTACGGCCGCTGCGTGCTCGTCTCGGACATCCCCGAGAACATGGAGGTGGCCGAGGAGTGCGCGCTGCCGTTCCGCAGCAAGGACGTGGACGACCTGCAGTCGAAGCTCGAGCACCTCATCCGTCATCCCGACGAGGTCGCCGCCTACGGTGCGCGGGCCCGCGCCCACATCCAACAGCATTACTCGTGGGACAACGTCGCGGAATCCACCGCGCTCCTCTACGAGCGCCTGACCGGGAAGTCGCGTCGCGGATGAGCCCCCGCCGTGGCGCCCTGCGAGGCGCTGTGCTAACCCTTGAGGTCGCATGACGACCCCGACCCGTTCGCGTGGCGCGCTCATCCTGGCCGGAGGCCGGGGCGAGCGATTCTGGCCCTGGAGCACTCCGGAGCGGCCCAAGCAGTTGCTGCCGCTCGCCTCGGGCGGGCGCACGCTGCTCGCCGCCACGTTCGCGCGCGCGACGCGCTCGGTGCCCGCCGAGTCCGTGGTCGTCATGACCGCGGCCCCGCTCGTCGAGGCCTGCCGTCGCGAGTGTCCGGGCGCGATCGTGGTGGGGGAGCCGGTCGGTCGCAACACCGCGCCCGCCATCGCCGCGGCCGCGATGTTCTTCGCCCCCGACACCGCGTTCGCGGTCCTGCCGTCGGATCACGCCATCGACGACGAGGCCGCGTTCGCCGCCGACCTCGACCGTGCGTTCGAGGTCGCGGAGCGCGATCCGCTGCTCGTCACCTTCGGCATCCGGCCCACCTCGCCCGACACCGGCTTCGGGTACGTCGAGCGCGGTGCGCCGCTCGCGCCGCGTCTGCACCGCGTCGCGCGCTTCACCGAGAAGCCCGACCTCGAGCGCGCGCAGGCCTACCTCGCAGGGGGCCGACACATGTGGAACAGCGGCATGTTCGTGTGGAAGCGCCGCACGTTCATGGACGCCCTCGCGCAGGGCCGGCCGGCGATCGCCGACGCGTTCGAGGACGGGTCGTACGGCCCCGGCGACGAGCGCGCGTTCGAGGCCATGCTCGCGGCGCGGTTCGCCGACATGGAGTCGGTCTCGGTGGATTACGCGGTGCTCGAGATCGCGGCCAACGTGGTCGTGCTCGAGGCCTCGTTCGACTGGGACGACCTCGGCGGCTGGAACGCCTGGGCGCGCCGCCAACCGGTGGACGCGCGCGGCAACGTCGCGTGGGGGCAGGCCGTGCCGGTGGACTGCGACCGGTGCGTGATCGTGGGCGACGGGGTGCCGGTCGCCCCCATGGGGCTCTCGGACATGGTGGTGGTGACCACGCCGAACGGCACGCTCGTGTGCCGCCGCGAGGACACCGAACGCGTGCGCCGCGTCACCGAGGCGGTGCGTGCGCGACAGGGGGGAGCATGAGGCCGATCGCACGGTTCGCGTGGGGTGTGCTGGCAGCCGGGCTCCTCGCGTGGCCCGCCATGGCGGCGCCGTCGTCGCCGGTGGCGGACTCGTTGCCGTCCCCGACCGCGCTGCGCGTGCTCGCGCGCATCCCCGAGCCCGTGCCCGCCGATCGCACGGTCGCCGCTCCGCCCGCGTCGCCCGCGCGTCGCGCGGCCGCACCCGAGGCCGCCTACGACACGCTGCGCACGGGGGACGTGCCGGTGCCGTCCCCGACG
>JBEGJG010000096.1:7605-9027 GCA_041184705.1 Candidatus Eiseniibacteriota bacterium | reverse complement strand
GCTGCCCACCGCGGGCCATTCACGCAGCGCGGCCCGCAACGGCACGGCCGCATCACCCGGCACGATGGACGGATGGAGCAGCAGCAGCTCGAACGCGCGCTGCGGATCCTGCGGGGCCCACAGCATCTCGAGCACGAGCGGCAGCAACTGGAACATGGCGTCGTCGGGTTGCTCGTACGGCTGCCCGAGCGGCGGCAGGCCGTGACGCACGAGCGCGGCATCGAGCACCGGGTCCCCGCCCACGAACACCGTGCGCCCGAACGTCGCGTCGCCCCGCTCGGCGAGCCACGCCGCGACCTCGTCGGCCGCCTGAAGGGGCCCGGTGGACCGCAACACAACGAGGCTACCGTCGCCGGTCGGTTGGAAGTCCTTCGCACGCGCCGCCGCGAGATCCCCGTGCGCGGGAGCGATGGGGATCGTGTGCTCGACCACCCGCGTACCGGTGCGCTCGAGCGCGGCGAACACCCGCTGCCAGAGCGGCTCGAAGTCCGTGCGCGGCACGAGCAGGCGCAGTTCGGTGAGCCCCGACGAGCGCGTGGCCGCCGCCTCCTCGATCCAGCGCAGGTGGTCCGGCATGCCGGGCGTGGCCGAACGCGCCAGGTCACCGAGTGCGCGCAGTCGCGGTTCGGTTCCGGTCCCGTCCCAGCCCGCCATGGCGAGTTGGTCGCGCCATTCGAGGAGACGCCGCGCCGTCCCGAGCGGATCGGCCTCGGCCGACGCGCTCCAGAAGCCCGGCAGCGCCTTCACGGCCGGCACCAGTCGCGCCGCGCGCTCCGCCCGACTGCCACCCTCGGCAGGCAGACCGAACGCGGCGAGCAGCAGGTTCACGAACCGTCGGGGCGAGACCCACTCCTCACCGACGACCGCATCCGCCCCCGCAAGAGGCCCCGGCCAATGTCCGGAGGAGAAATCGGGATCGAGCGTCAGGCGCATGGGGGCCTCGTCATGAATATGAATATCGAGACAGGGGAAGTCGTAGCCTAGCACGCCACGCAAGTCCGTCGTCGGATCGCGCCCCGAACGACGAACGGCCATCCCGCCGTGCTGCGGGATGGCCGTCGTGCGTGGGGACGGCTCAGGCCTTGCCCAACTCCTCGTACAGGTACGCGCAGCTGCGCGTGCCGCCGTGGAAGCTGGTGAGCGAGAACTTCTCGTTCGGGGCGTGCACCTGATCGTCGTGCAGACCGAAGCCCATCAGGATGCAGGGCAGACCCATGGTGCGCTGGAACGTGGCCATGACGGGGATCGAGCCACCCTCGCGGATGAGCGCGGGCTTCTTCGTCCAGGCGCGACCCAGCGCGCGGACCGCGGCCTGGATCATGGGGTGGTCGGGCGACGTGATCCACGGCTGGGCGCCGTGCAGGTTCTTCACCGTCACGCGCACCGTGGGCGGGGCGAGCGACTGCACGTGCCGCTCGAACG
>JBEGJG010000096.1:0-7587 GCA_041184705.1 Candidatus Eiseniibacteriota bacterium | reverse complement strand
TCCTGGTCGGGCACCAACCGCATGCTCACCTTGGCGGCCGCGAAGCTCGGCAGCACCGTCTTGCTGCCCTCACCCGTGTAGCCGCTCCACATACCGTTCACGTCCAGGGTGGGACGCGACCAGATGCGCTCCATCGTGCTGCGCCCCTTCTCGCCCCAACCCATGGGCGCGCCCGACTCGGCGATGAACGCCTTCTCGTCGAACGGCATGTCGGCGTACGCCTTCTGCTCCGTGGGGCTGAGTTCGCGCACCTTGTCGTAGAAACCGGGCACCGTGATGCGGCCGTCGGCGTCCTTGAGCGCGGTGATGATGTTCGCGAGCGCGTTGGCGGGGTTCTGCACCGCACCGCCGAACACGCCCGAGTGCAGGTCGCGCGTGGGACCGATCACCTCGATCTGCGTGTACAGGATGCCGCGCAACGCGTAGGTGAGCGCGGGCTGGTCGGCCGACAGCATGCCGGTGTCGCTCACCAGGATGACGTCGGCCTTCAGGCGATCGCGCCACGCGGTGAGGAAGCCCTCGAGGCTCTCGCTGCCCGCCTCCTCCTCGCCCTCGATCACGAGCTTGAGGTTGATGGGCAGTGCCTTGTTCACCGCCAGGTGGGCCTCGATGGCCGACAGGTGCATGTACACCTGACCCTTGTCGTCGCACGCGCCGCGCGCGATGAGCTTGCCGTCCTTCACGACGGGCTCGAACGGCGGCGACTCCCACAGCTCGAGCGGCTCGGGCGGCTGCACGTCGTAGTGGCCGTAGAGCAGCGCCGTGGGCTTGCCCGGCGCGCCCAACCACTCCGCGTACACCACCGGGTGACCGGGCGTGGCCACCACCTCGGCGTGCGTCATGCCGATGCGCTTGAGGTGCGCGGCCATGTGCTCGGCGCATCGCCGCACGTCGTCCTTGTGCTGCGGCTGCGCGCTCACGCTGGGGATGCGCAGCGACTCCTGGAGCTGCTCGAGGAAGCGGCCTTGGTTCTCGGTGAGGTACTGGTCGAGGGCGCTCATGGGTCTCTCTCGGTTCGGGTGGAGACGGGTCCGGATTCCGGACTCTAGAACGCCGCGCGCGCGGCCGACAACCAAGCGGGCGGAACGCGTGGCATGACGCGTGGTCGCACCTCCGGAGTCCGCGTTCGACGCGTGCGTGCTTGAACCTCACCCGCGCATCGTCCACCATGCAGGTCCATCATCGGAGCCCGCATGCAGATCAGGATCCTCCACAAGGAATGCTGTGGCAGTGGCCAGTGCGTCGAGATCGCACCGGGCGCGTTCGCCATGGACAGCAAGAACAAGGCGGTCGTACTCGACCCCGAGTCCGAGCCGCTCGAGCGCGTGCTCGAGGCGGCCGAGGCGTGCCCGTGCTCGGCCATCGTGGTCATGGACGACGAGGGGCGGACGCTCTTCCCGTGACCGCAGCGCGCCTGCGTCTGCGCGAGACCCCGTGGCGGCTCGCGATCTGCCGCTTCCCCGCCGACTCGCCGCTCCCGGTGTGGGCACTCCACTCCGACCCGACGTTCTGGAGCATGACGCGCACGCCCGACGAACTGTCGCTGGTGTGCCCCGAGGACGACCTGCCGCCGTCGGTCGATCACGACGTCGAACGCGGCTGGCGTGCCTTCCAGGTCGAGGGCCCCATCCCGTTCGCCACCACGGGCGTGGTCGCGGGCTTGACCACGCCGCTCGCAGCGAGCGGCGTGCCGGTGTTCGTGGTGAGCACGTACGACACCGACGTGCTGCTGGTCCGGGAGGCCGACCTCGCGCGGGCGCGCGAGGTGCTGGCGGCTCACTTCACGCTGACGGACCGACCGCCGAACCCGTGATGCGCGTGGCGCCCACGATGCCGATGGGCGGGTGATACACCACGTCGCTGCCGTGCGCGATCACGCCGAGCGCCTTGCGCACGTCGTCGGACGCTGCGAGCAGGCGCGCACGCAGACCCTCGAACACGGTCTCGGCCACACCGCAGCGCGCGCACGCCTCCTGCAACGATCTCCCCGCGTCGAGGTCCGAGAGCGGCTGATCGTCCCAGTCGCGACGCAGACCCGCGGCCGCCAGCGTCTCGCCCCACTGCGCGGGCGTGAGCAAGCGCACGGGACCGGGCGCGAGCGCCTGCTCGACCTCGGCGACCACGCGGTCCACCGCTTCGTCGCCCGTGGCCATGACGTCGCACAGCGCCACTCGCCCACCGCGCCGCAGCACACGCATCACCTCGGAGGCGACCCGCGCGGGATCGCTGAAGTGACGCGCGCCGTGACGGCAGGCGACCAGGTCGAAGCTCGCATCGCGGAACGGCAGTGCGACCGCGTCCGCGGCCGCGCGCGGCGGCACCAGCCGACCAGCGCGGCGCGACTCCAACCCCGCCACGCGCAGCATGGCCGGCGAGAGGTCGCACAGCACCACGCGTCGCACGAACGGCCCGGCCGCACGCGCCATGGCGCCGGGACCCGACGCGAGGTCGAGCAACGTCTCGTCGGCGACCGGCTCCAGTCGTTCGAGCACGCGGTCGCGCGAGTCCCCGCGCAGCAGCTCGGGCCACAGCGCGTACGCGGTGGCGCGATCGTCGAACGCCTCGCGTGGCGTGCTCATGAGCGCACGCGAACGGCGCGCACCCGTACGGTGCGCGCCGCTCGCCCCACCGGACCGTGAACGAGGCGCATCAACCGCCGCCCGCTCCCACCGGGGCGCTGCCTTCCTGGTACGTGCGCATGATGCCCTCGAGCACGCTGCGCGCGGGGCGCACACGCTCGAGCGGCAACGAAGCGAGCGGCTCGGCCACCATGCCGACCTCGTCGTCGAAACGGTGCGCACCGGTGTTCACGTAGAGCAGCCCCGTCACCAGCTTCATCTCGGCACGCGCCTCGTGAAGCACCTGCATGGCGCGCGTGGCGTTGGTGGGGTCGTAGTCCTGCGCCAGCTTCTTCAGGAACACGCGCGAGCCGTCGGGCATGGCGACCTCGCGGGTCGTGCCCGGCTCGTACTCGACCGTGATGTCCTCGTAGTACGGCACGTAGTCGATGTCGTGCAGCGGCGCGTCGTGCTCCTTCACCGCGGCGTACGACTTGGTGCTGCCCTCGTGGTCGGCGAACGTGACGCACGGGCTGATGACGTCGATCACCGCGGTGCCCGGGTGCGCGAACGCCGCCTTGAGCAGGGGCCGCAGCTGCTTCTGGTCGCCGCTGAAGCTGCGCGCCACGAACCCGCAACCCAGCTCGATCGCCAGCGCGCACAGGTCCACCGGCATGAGCTGGTTGGCCTTGCCGCTCTTCTGCGTGCTGCCCACGTCGGCGGTGGCGCTGAACTGGCCCTTGGTGAGGCCGTACACGCCGTTGTTCTCGCAGATGTACACGACCGGCACGTTGCGGCGCACGAGGTGGCAGAACTGCCCGATCCCGATGCTCGCGGTGTCACCGTCGCCCGAGACGCCGATGAGCGTGAGGTCGCGGTTCGCCGCGTGCACCCCGGTCGCGATGCTCGGCATGCGGCCGTGCACCGCGTTGAACCCGTGCGAGTGACCCAGGAAGTACGCGGGCGTCTTGCTGGAGCAACCGATGCCCGACAGCTTGGCGACGCGGTGCGGCTCGAGCCCCGCCTCCCACGCGGCCTGGATGATGCCGCCGGTGATGGCGTTGTGCCCGCAACCCGGGCACAGCGTGGTCTTGCTGCCGTCGTAGTCGGCCTTGAGCAGGCCGATGCGGTTGGTCGGCTGGCCCGCGGGCGGCGTGGTGGTGGCGCTCATCGGGACGCTCCCTGCGGCTGGCCCTCGTGCGCCAGCACGCCATCGGTGACGGACTTCGCGTCGAGCGGCATGCCGTCGTAGTGCAGCACCGAGCGGATGCGCGTGGCGCGCTCGGGCGACTCCAGTCGGATGCGCTCGGCCAACTGACCGTCGCGGTTCTGCTCGACCACGTACACGCGCTCGTGACGCGCGACGAACGCGGCCACGTCGGCGTGCAGCGGCAGCGCACGCACGCGCAGGTACGACGCCTTCACGCCGGCGGCGGCCAACTGCTCCTGCGCCTCCAGCACGGCCCAGTGCGACGAACCGAAGGCGATGATCCCCACCTCGGCCCCCGCGACCTCGTGCGTCTCGGGCGCGGGCAGCAGCGTGCGCGCGGTGTCGAGCTTGCGCTTGAGGCGATCCATGTTGCGAACGTACGCGGCCGGATCCTCGGTGTAGCGGGCGGCTTCGTCGTGGCCCGAGCCACGCGTGAAGTACGTGCCCTTCCAGTCCTTCGTGCCGGGCAGCGTGCGGTACGGGATGCCGTCGCCGTCCACGTCGCGATAGCGCTCGAAGCGCTCCACCTTGGCCAGCGCGGCGTCGTCGAGCACCTTGCCGCGATCCCACGCGCCTTCGGGATACGGGAACGGGTCGCTCATCCAGTTGTTCATGCCGAGGTCGAGGTCGGAGAGCACGAACAGCGGCGTCTGCAGACGCTCGGCCATGTCGAACGCGACCTGCGCGAACGAGAAGCACTCCGCGACCGAACCCGGCAGCAGCACCGGGAACTGCGTGTCGCCGTGGCCCAGACCGTACGCGAACGACAGATCGCTCTGCGCGGTGCGCGTGGGCAGACCCGTGCTGGGTCCGACGCGCTGGACGTCCCACACGACGGCGGGGATCTCGGTGAAGTAGCCGTAGCCCGCGAACTCCGCCATGAGCGAGATGCCCGGGCCCGAGGTGCTGGTCATGGCGCGCGCGCCCGCCCAGCCGGCGCCCAGCACCATGCCCAGCGCGGCGATCTCGTCCTCGGCCTGGATGACCGCGAACGTGCCCTTGCCCGTGGCCGGGTCGCGGCGATGACGCTCGAGGAACCCGATCAACGACTCGATGAGCGAGCTCGACGGCGTGATGGGGTACCAGCTCACCACGGTGACGCCGCCGAACATCGCGCCGAGCGCGGCGGCGGTGTTGCCGTCGATGAGGATCTTGCCCGCGGTGCGATCCATGCGCTCGACGCGGTACGGCACCGGCGCGGGGACGTGCTCACGCGCGTACGCGGCCCCGGCGTGGACCGCGGCCTGGTTGAGCGCGAGCGCCTTGGGCTTCTTGCCGAGCTGCGCGGTGAGCGCGCGCTCGACCTCGGCGAGCTCGATGCCGAGCAACTCGGCGAGCACGCCCACGTAGATCATGTTCACCACGAGACGGCGCAGCTTCACGTCGGTCGTGATGGGCTCGATGAGCTTCGCGTAAGGCACGCGGATGACGATGCGATCCGCGGGCGGGTCGGGGAACTTGATCGCGTCGTTCGTCACGATCACCGAACCCGGCCCCATGGCGGCCACGTCGGCGACCGCGGTCTCGGGGTTCATGACCACGAGGATCTCGTGGTTCGCGCGGCGCGCGATCCAGCCGTCCTTGCTGGCGCGGATGGTGAACCAGGTGGGCAGGCCCGCGATGTTCGACGGGAACAGGTTCTTACCGCTCACGGGCACGCCCATCTGCAGGATGGAACGCAACAGCACGTTGTTGGCCGTCTGGCTGCCGGAACCGTTGACCGTGGCGACGTGGATGCTGAAATCGTTGGTGATGGCGCTCATGAGGGGCGACGGTACGAGCGCCCCCCGGGAGGGTCAAGTATCCGAGCGTCGTCCGTGCACGCGTCCGCG
Organism: Candidatus Eiseniibacteriota bacterium; assembly: GCA_041184705.1. Classification (GTDB taxonomy): domain Bacteria; phylum Eisenbacteria; class RBG-16-71-46; order RBG-16-71-46; family RBG-16-71-46; genus JAIOPA01. The sequence continues at coordinate 1,987 of JBEGJG010000096.1, read as the reverse complement.
ACACGCCTGCACGCGTGCCACCCGAAGACGCGGCGCCCCGGGGGTGGGGACCCCCGGGGCGCGCGTCACGACCGGTCGAACCGAACGTCAGGGCAGGCGGATGAGCCGCTTGGTGAGCACGCGCTCCTCGAACCGCAGGACCGCGAAGTACACACCCGGCGACGCCAGCGACCCACCGGTGTTGCGACCGTCCCACGTGAGGCGGTGCGGGCCGGCGGCCAGCGCGCCACGGTGCACGGTGCGCACCTGACGACCCTGGATGTCCACGATGCCGAGCTCGACCTCGCCGTCGCGCGGCAGGCCGAACGCCAGCATGGCCGGACCACGGCTCGGGTTGGGCTGGATCGGGGCGAACTCCAGCGTGGCGGGGATGAGCGACGGGGCGAGTTCATCCTCGGACGGACCCGAAGCCGCCGGCCCACCCAGCACCACCGGGGTCGGAGCGGCCGTGACCGTGGAGCTGGTCAGGATGACCACACCGTCGAAGTCCACCCGATTGCCCGTGGACAGCACGTTGCGCGTGCCGAGCACCGTGATCGTGACGGAATGGGCGCGACCCGAGGTGAGGTTGGAGACGAACGGCAGCACCGCCGTGCGCACCGTGGGCGAGTAGAGATCCACCGTCACCGCGGCCCCACGATCGATGCTCACCGAGGCCCGACCGCGGTCGGGACCCATCGTGGTGATCCAGGCGAACGAGCCCGGGATGGTGCTGGTCGTCGTGTTGCCGAGGTCCATGCGGGCCGCAGCAACCGACGCGCTGCGCACCGTGCCGCCGTACGCACCCGCCAGCGGCGAGTTCGTGAACGTGCCCACGTAACGCTGGGCCGCGTTCGTCTCGTCGTACGGCACCAGTCGGAACGAGGCGCCCGTGGACCATGCGCTCGGCACACCGTTCGGATTCACACCGCGCACCCGGAACTGGTAGCTGCGCGGCGCCGCGGCCGTGCCCATGGCGAGCGGCAGCGTCATGCTGATGGCGTTGCCCGGCTGCACCGGCGCATCGGCGTACACACTACCGTTCGTGCTCATCTGCAGCTGGTACGAGGCCAGCGTGCCGGCGCTGGCGGTCCAGCGCAGCGTCACCGGGATGCGGTGGTTGGCGAGCACGTTCAGCGAATCGAGCGTGATCGCGGGCGCACCGACGAGCGAGTACGAGATCGCACCCGGGACGCCGGCGAGCGTGCCGTCGAAGCCCGTACCCGCCAGGTTGATGGCGTGGTCCGGCGCATTCACGGCGTCGGTGGCGATGCAGAGCATGCCGGACCGTGCGCCCATGGCCTTGGGCGCGAACGCCACGTCCACGGTGAAGCGAGCACCCGCCGGGACCACCGTCGGGAACGTGCCCGCGACGATCGTCCAGTCGTTCGGATGCCAACCCGCGAAGTGGAGCGACCGCACCGTCAGCGGCGCGTTGCCCGAGTTGAGCAGCGTGATGCGCTGCGCCGCACTCACGGTCGGCGGCAGCGCCGGCGTGTTGGCGAACACGAGGCTCGCGGGCGTGACGCCCGAGATGGCCGCGGGCAGCTGACGCGGCGCGGAGCAGGTGGGCGTGGCGGGCCCGCCCACGGCGGCCGCACCGACGTCGAACACCGAGGCCTCGCGACCGGCGAGCGGCTGACGACCCATCCAGATGCCCGACACGTCGGCCGGTCGCACGGTGCGCCCGGCGACGACACCACCGAAGATCAGGTTCATGTCGGCGAGAGACAGACCCGTGAAGCGCGCGGTCCAGTTCGCCGAACCCGGAGCGTCGTAGTCGAGCGTGCCGTTACCGCCGAGTCCGCCACGAAGGGTGCGTTCCCCGCTCTTCTGGAACAGACCGTTGTTCGCGGCGATGCGGCACTCGAGCTGGTCCACCGGAAGCGGCGCACCCAGCATGTCCTGCGCGGTGCCCTTCACCATGACGCTCGTGCTGTCGATCGCGATGACGCGCGTCACCAGGAGGCGGGCGACCTGCGTCTGCTCGGCGATGCCCGCGGCGTTG
>JBEGJG010000095.1:0-7946 GCA_041184705.1 Candidatus Eiseniibacteriota bacterium | reverse complement strand
TGCGCTGCGGGGCGTGCGCACGCGTGAGCGCGCGCTCGGCCAGCGCCAGGACGTCCGTGTCTCCGGGCGGGTTCGTCATGTCGCGCAGAGTGCCACAGGCCGCCCGGTGAAAGCCACCGTCCCAGCCGACGTCAACGGCGGAAGAACAGGGCCAGCGCAGCGATCATGAGCACCACCGCCACCGCGCGCGACAGGGTCAACGGGGACTGCGCGACCCCGAACCAGCCGAAGTGGTCGAGCACCAGCCCCATGAGCATCTGGCCGAGCACGATGGTGGTGAGCGTGGGCGCCACGCCCATACGCGGCACGTTCATGACCATGGTGAACACGTAGAAGCCGCCCAGCACACCACCCACGAGCTGCCACCACGGCACGGTCACGACCGCGCCCAGCCGTCCGTTGCCCGCGAACACGACCATGCCGCCCAGACACACGGCCCCGACCAGGAACGAGACGAAGGCCGTCTCGAGCACTCCGATGGTGCGACCGAGTGCGGCGTTGATGGCGGCCTGCATCCCGATGGCCATCCCGCCGGCGATGCCGAGCAACACCCAGAGGATGCGCATGATGCGTTCCCGCCCTGCACGGGCCGGTCCCACCGCGGAGGTGCCGCGGTGCGGTCCCGAGGTCGTTCCCCGGCCCCGCCGACGCACGTGTGCGCGCGCGCTCGTGCGCAGGGTGACACAGAACGGACCGGCCTGCGCCCGGGAACACGACGGGCCGGCCCCCGAGGGAGCCGGCCCGTGTGCGAACGACCTCGTTCAGCGCACGAAGATGACCGTGCGCGTGGTGGTCTCGCGACCCGAGGCGAGGTTCACGAAGTACGTGCCCGGAGCCAGACGCGTGGGCGCGAACTCGATCGAGTGCTCACCGGCCGCCAGTTCGCCATCCTGCAGCGTGGCCACCAGCTGCCCGGCGACGTTGTACACCTTCAGGCTCACGTGGCCCGCGCGCGGCGTGGCGAAACGCAGACGCGTGCTCGAGGTGAACGGGTTGGGCGAGATGTTGCGGAAGTGGATGCCACCCTCGACGCGCGCCGCGATCTCACCCGTGGCGCCCGAGGTCACCGGGCCCGTGGGCGAGTTGAGCAGCAGCGGGCGGTACTGACCCGCCGAGGCCTGCATGCGGACGACCTGACCGGCCGAGAACTGGAACATGCACGCGTCGTCGGTGTAGTCCATGAAGTTGGTGATGGGGTCGTCGCCGGCGGCGGCGCAGGTGTTGCGGCCGGTCGGGCAGCCGAAAGCGGCCGAGGCCTCGTACGGCGTGTCGTCCACCTGGTCACCGGGGGCGGTGCAGCCACCCTGGAACGTGTGGTAGAGGCCGAGGTAGTGACCGGCCTCGTGCACGAGTGTGCGGCCGAGGTTGTAGGGCGCCAGCGAGCCGCCGGGCACGGTGGCGTAGTGGATCACGACGCCGTGCCGCTTGTCGGTCTGCGGGTACGACCACGGGAACGTGGCCCAGCCGAGCAGGCCCTGCCCGGGCTTGGCCGAGTAGATGTTGAAGCGGCGCGACGGGTCGATGGCGAGCGCGTTCTTGGCGTTCGTCTCGTTGCGCGAGCCCGGCGTCATGCCGAAGAACTTGTTGTCCACTCGACGATCCACGCTGGCCAGCGTGAACGTGAAGCCCGTGCCGGCGTAGTCGCTGTTGAGCTTCGCGATCTGCGCGTCGATCTGGGCCTGCGTGAGGTTGCCCTCGCCCGCGGTGCTGCTGATGACGTGCCACGCGACCTTGATGTTGCCGGTCGCGGCGGCCGCGTTCTCGCTGACGTAACGCCGCAACGCGGCACCGACCTGATCGAGTTCCTGCAGCGTGGGCTCGGGCGCACCGCACGTGCGCATCGTGGGCACCGCGGGCGAGGCGCCGGGGCGGGCACCGCCGCCGAACGGGTTGGTGTTCACGGCGAGCGCCGAGGTGGCGGACAGGGCGAGCGCGACGGCAGCGACCAGCGCGAAGCGGAGCTTCATCGGACCTCCGGTTGTGTCACGAGGGACGGCACGAGATGGAGGATGGCCTGCGGCGGGCGTGCGCCCGGTCGCAGGGGGATCGTGCACCTGCGGCCGAATCTGGCAGCCATGGAGGGCCCGGTTCAAGCACAATCGTTCACAACTCGATTACATCGTCATGAACCGGCAAACCATGCCGCTCTCCCGCCGGAGCATGAAGTAAGTCGCTCCCACGTCGGGCCGGTCAGGGGGAGCCGATCGAGAGGCCCTCGAACACCCCCGAGAGCCCCGCAGTCCCTCAGGTGCGCCGGTGGCCCACGGCGAGCAGGATCCAGCCCAGGATGAGCGTGGCGCCTCCCACGGGGGCCACGGCACCGAGCACGCGTGGCGCCCCGAGGGCGAGCGCGTAGAGGCTGCCCCCGAACACCACGATGCCCACGAGGAACACCGCAGCGGCGGCCCGGGCGGCACCGTCGGCCGTGCGCACCGCGCGCTCGGCCGCGTACAGGGCGGCGAGGGCGTGCACGAGGTGGTAGCGGGCCGCGGTCTCCCAGATGGCGAGCGCGGCGGGGTCGAGGCGATCGCGAAGGGCGTGGGCGCCGAAGGCGCCGGCGGCCACCGCGAGTGCGCCGAGCAGTGCGGCGAGGGTCCCGAGGGTCATGCCCGCAGGGTGCCTGCGGACGGCTCCGACGAACATGAGGTTATTCCTCATGGTTCTCTCGCTCCCTCCTGCCTTTTCAAATCGGATGACTCGGCCGATAGTCCGGGAGTTCGCCTTCACCCTCGACCGGAGAGCTCGTCCCGTGGAAATGAACGTCTCGCCGATGCACTGGGCCGGATTCGTCGCCCTCATCTCCTTCCTGCTGTTCCTCGATCTGGGCGTGTTCCACCGCAAGGCCCACGCCATGTCGTTCAAGGAGGCTGCCGGCTGGAGCGTGTTCTGGATCGCGCTCGCGGCCGCCTTCAACGTGTGGGTCTTCTACCAGTTCGGCGCCCAGAAGGGGGCCGAGTTCACCGCGGGCTATCTCATCGAGAAGGCGTTGTCCGTCGACAACGTCTTCGTGTTCCTCGTGCTGTTCACGACGTTCGCCGTACCGGCCGAGTTGCAGCATCGCCTCCTGTTCTGGGGCGTCGTCGGTGCCATCGTGCTGCGCGCCATCTTCGTGTTCGCGGGTGCGGCCGCACTCGAGGCGTTCCACTGGCTCATCTACGTGTTCGCCGTGATCCTGTTCGTGACCGGCATCAAGCTGCTCAAGAGTTCGACCGCCGAGATGCACCCCGAGGAGAACCCGCTCTTCAAGCTCTTCCAGCGCTTCGTGCCGAGCACGCCGAAGTGGCACGGCCCGGCGTTCTGGGTCCAGGAGGCCGGCCGCTGGGTCGCCACGCCCATGCTGACGGTGCTGGTGCTGGTCGAGATCACGGACCTCGTGTTCGCGGTGGATTCCATCCCGGCCGTGTTCGCCATCACGCGCGACCCGTTCATCGTGCTGACCTCGAACGTGTTCGCCATCCTGGGCCTGCGCGCGCTCACGTTCTGCCTCTCGGGGCTGCTCGAGCGTCTCGTGTACCTGCGCCCCGCGCTGGCGTTCGTGCTCATGTTCGTGGCCCTCAAGATGGGCGTGTCGGGGTTCTACAAGATGCCCATCGCGCTGTCGCTCGGCATCGTGGCCGGCATCCTCGCGGGCGGCGTCATCCTGTCGCTGCTGCGCGCGCCGAAGCGGCACGAGGCGCCCCCGCGGCACTGAGTCGCCGTCGCCCACGAATCCCAAGGCCCCCGGTGAGCCGCACTCGCACCGGGGGCCTCGTCCACACCAACGGAGTCCGTCATGCCGAAGCCCCTCATGTGCCCGCCCGAGTTGTTCCAACGCGACCTCACCGGTCGCACGTACGTCGTCACCGGGGGCAACTCCGGCATCGGTCTCGTCACCGGCGGGCAGCTCGCACGGCAGGGCGCGCACGTGATCCTCGCCGCGCGCCGCCCCGAAGCGGGCGAGCGCGCGCGTGCGCAAGTGCTGGCGGGTGCGCCGCGCGGTTCGGTCGAGGTGACGCCGCTCGACCTCGCGAGTCTCGACTCGGTGCGTACGTTCGCGACCCGCGTGCTCGAGGCGCGCGACACGTTGCACGGGCTGGTGAACAACGCCGGGGTCATGAACACCCCTCGTGGCACCACCGCGGACGGCTTCGAGACCCAGTTCGGCACGAACCATCTCGGGCACTTCCTGCTCACCGAACTCCTGCTGCCCGCACTGCGACGAGGCGCACCCGCGCGCGTCGTGAACCTGTCGAGCTGCTACCACGACCGGGCGCAGGGTCGCGAGGGCCGCATCCACTTCGACGATCTGCACTTCGAGAAGCGCCCCTATGACGGTTGGGCCGCCTACGCGCAGTCCAAGCTGGCGAACCTGCTGCATGCCCGACATCTCGCACAGCGTGTCGCGGACTCGGGCGTGACCGCGGTGAGCGTGCACCCGGGCTGGGTGCGCACCGAGCTGATCCGACACTCGATCCCGGTCTGGGCGCAGGACACGCTGCTGCGACCGCTGCTGCGCATGGGCGGCATGCTCGAGCCGTGGGAGGGCGCGCAGGCCACGCTGTACGCGGTGCTCGCCCCCGAGGTGGAGAACGGCGCCTACTACAGCCAGTTGGGATGGTATCGCGACCGTGCGGGCACTCGCGGCGGCTGGCCGCTGCGCTCCCCCAATCCGCACGCGCACGACGACGCCGCAGCGGAGCGTCTGGACCGCGAGAGCCGGGTCCTCGTCGGGATCGCCTGAGCGACGGGTCCCGCGTTCGGGGATGCGACCGTGCCGGGGTGGTGTGCCGCAGGCCCAAGCGGAACCCCCGCGCCGCGAGAGCGGCACGGGGGTCCGGGAACTGGCTCCTCGGGTAGGATTCGAACCTACAACCCTTCGGTTAACAGCCGAATGCTCTACCATTGAGCTACCGAGGAACGTATGCGTTGCGACGGGTCCCGACAGGCGGGAACGCGCGGCGGCCGATGAAACTATAGCCCACCGCCGCGAGGGTCAAGGCGGGCCGCCCCGCGCGCGTGGGGCGCGTCGAGCGGGGTTATCGGCCGCTCCGGGCACGAACCCCAGCCCCTCCTTCCAGGGGCCTCAGACCCCCGTCAGACGCGCCGCCAGCGCGATCTCGTCGGCCCGGTGCTCGTAGCCTGCGTCCGACCCGCGGGGCGGGTCCGCGAGGTGCGCCGCCACCACCGACGGCAGGTACTCGGCCGGCCCCCGGGTGCGGAAGCCCAGGGCCGCGAAGGCGGCCGAGGGGTCGGGGCGCGAGCACCAACGCCCCCAGTAGGGCGCGCAGGTGTCGGCCAGCCCCTCGCGCTCCAGCGTGGCCGCGTCCACGGGCACGAAACTCGGCCGCAGTCCGGCACAGTCCGCCACGCGCGCGAGGAAGTCGGCGAGGGGCTCCTCGTCGGGTTGCGCCAGGTTGAGCGCGGGCGCGATCGGCCACGCCGCGTGCTCCGCGAGCCGCAACAGCGCGCGCGCGGCATCCCCCGCGTACACGAAACGGACCGGCTGCACGCCACCGTCGGGCAGCAGCACCGGGCCGCCGTCGCGCATGCGCTCGAGCCAGCCCCAGAGTCGGCGCGAGGCGCGACCGTCGGCCTCGCCCTGCACCACGGGAAGTCGCAGCGCGAGCACGGGCACGCCACGCGTGGCGCCACCCAGCGCGAGCGCGGCCTCCGCCTCGCGCTTGCCCATGCCGTAGACCCAGTTGTGCCAGGCGCGCGTGCCGTGCGGCGGTTCGTCCATCACCGGGGCGTCGGCGTCGGCCTCGCGGAACGGCGGGTGCGGGTCGCGCGTGACGAGGTACACCTGCCCGGTCGAGATCATGGCCATGCGCCCGGGACCGAAACGCGGCACCGCGAGCAGGCGGGCCACGTCGTGTCCGTCGTAGGCGAGGAAGTCGGCCGTGAAATCGAAGCGTTCCCCACGCAACGCGGTCGCGAGCGAAGCCGCGTCCTTGCGATCGGCGCGGCGCACGATGAGCCGCTCGTGCGCGGGGAGCGGATGGGTGCCGCGCACCACCACGGTGACGTCGTGGCCGGCATCGAGGAACGCCTGACGAGCCGTCCCGCTCAACAATCCCGATCCCCCGACGAGCAGTACGCGCACGGGCAGGACCTCCGCGAGGTCACGGGACCGGGCGCCCGCGTCGCCGCACGAGGGACACTCGCGCGCTCGCGAGGCTAGCGCGTCCGGGCACGGGACGCGAAGGGTGGCCTTCGGGCGTGGTCCTTCGGCCGCCGTTCAGGCCGCGCGACGCTCCTCGAGGTCCTCGTCCTCGCCGGGCCACTCGATGCCGCGGTCGGCGAGTTCGGTGCGGACGCGATCCACCTCGGCGCGCAACTCCACGAGCTCGCGCGCCGCGTCCTGCGACTCCTGCGTGAGCGCCACGATGCGCAGCCCGGCTCTCACGCGCGCCAGCATCTCACCCTGATCGCAGGGCTTCACGAGGTAGTCGTCGGCCCCGGTGTCGAGCGCGAGCAGCTTGTCGCTGATCTCGCCCTTCGCGGTGAGCAGGATGAAGTACGGCGCCGAGGCCCCCAGTCCGGTCTTGACCGAACGGCAGAGTTCGAGCCCGTCGAGTTCGGGCATCATCCAGTCGGACAGCACCAGGTCGGGTTCCGCGGCCACGATCGCACGCATGCCGTCGCGCCCGTCGTTCGCCGACAGCACCTGATAGCCCTGCGCCTGCAACCGCTTCACCAGCACGCGCTGGTAGAAGGGATCGTCCTCGACCACGAGGATCCGCGTCTCGGCGTTCGACTTCATGCTGACCGCTCCCGTTCGTGAGGTGCGCTGTGGCCCCTCGTCCCTGTCCCACGACCTTCCGCGCGAGCCTCCTCGCCCGCGCGGCCTGGCATCGTCCTATGCGGCTCGTCCCGCGCGGTCCGAGCGCACCGCGTCGTGACGCGGGAGCGTGAACCACGCGGTGGTGCCCTTCCCCTCGCCCGCGCTCTCGAGCCCGATCCGACCGCCCATGAGCTCGACGAGGCCACGACCGATCGCCAACCCCAACCCGGAACCGCCGTAGCGTCGCGTCGTGCTGCCGTCGGCCTGCACGAACGCCTCGAACACGGCCTTCTGCCGATCGGGCGCGATCCCGATCCCGGTGTCGCGCACCTCGAAGCGGACCTCGTCGGAGCCGCGGGGCACGCTCGCACGGACCACGATCGATCCCTGAGGTGTGAACTTGAGGCTGTTGCCGACGAGGTTCACGAGCACTTGGCGCACCCGCTGCGGGTCGCCGTGGGCCGCCACCCCGCGCGGCACGGCGTCCTCGAACGCGAGCCGCAGCCCGCGCTGCAGGGCCTGCGCGTGCACGGCGGTGCGCACCTCGGCGAACAGCGACGCGACGTCGAGGCGTTCGCTCGTGATCACCATGCGACCGGCCTCCAGACGCGCACGGTCGAGCACGTCGTTGATGAGCCCGAGCAGCTGCTGCGAGCACGCCAGCGACTGGCGCAGGAACTCCTGCTCCTCCTCGCGCGAGCGACAGGAACCCTCTCTTCACCCGCACCGCCGCCTCGAGTCGGGCGTTCGTCTCCTCGAGTCGCCGGTGCGACCGGACGAGCTCGTCGGCGGCCTCCCGCGCGCGGGTCTCGACCTCGACGCGCTCGAGCACGTCACGCACGATGGCCGTGTAGACCACCTCGGCGCCCTGCCCCGAACGAGCGATGGCGAACTCCACGGGGATGCGCGCCCCATCTCCAGTGAGCGCGTGCCCCGCCACCACCGCCCCCGTGGGGGGCAGCGCGTGCGGCCGCTCGGCCGCGTCCCACGCGAGCAGGTCCTGCACGGGCGCGTCCACGAGTGCGGTCGGTGAGGTGCGCAGCAGCACGGCGGCCGCACGGTTCACCGAGAGCACCCGTCCGTCCGGGTCGAACGTCAGGATCGCGTCGAAGGCGTTGTCGAGGATCGCCTGCACACGCCGGGCCTGACGCTCGACCACCTCGGCCTCGCGCTGTGCGAGTCC
>JBEGJG010000094.1:0-7694 GCA_041184705.1 Candidatus Eiseniibacteriota bacterium | reverse complement strand
CACGAGAAGATCGCGTCCATCGGCGTCGCGGTGCGCCGGTGGGTCGGCTATCATGGGGTGGCGCTGAACGTCTCCAATTCGCTCGCCGATTTCGACCTCATCCACCCCTGTGGCCTGCACGGGATCCGGATGACGTCCATGGCCGAACGGCTCGGGGACCGGGTCCCGTCGCTGGCGCGCGTACGCGCCGACGTGACCGCCGAACTCGTTGCACGACTAGGGTATGACGGCTTCGAGGAGGTCCCCACGTCCGCCTTCCGGGCGCGCGCGGGCATCGCGGCCGCCGAAGGGGCATCCAATCGAGGGACCGCCGGGACTGTGCCCGGCGAACCAGGAGGGACGCACGCATGGTGACGATCACGGAGAACGCCAGCCGCAAGCTGGCCGAGTTGATGGCGCAGCAGGGCGGGGCCGTCGCGGGCCTGCGCATGACCGTGCACCCGGGCGGCTGCTCGGGCTACCAGTACGGCATGTCGTTCACCGACGCCGAGCAGCCCGGTGACTGGGTCGGCACGTTCGGTGACGTGAAGGTGTTCGTGGACCCGCAGGCCGCCGAGGTGCTCAAGGGCGTCGAGGTGGATTGGGTCGAGACGCTGCAGCAGACGGGCTTCGCGATCCGCAACCCGAACGCGGTGCGTTCGTGCGGCTGCGGCAAGTCGTTCGAGACGAACTGACCCGTCGCGGAGGACCGTCGTGCGCATCGAACTGTTCACCGTCGAGGAGGCGAACCGGCTCGCGGCCGAGATCCGGCCGCGGCTGGAGCGTCTCGTCATGAAGAAGCGCGAGTTCGATCGGATCGAGCTCCGGCTCGAGGTCATGCTCGTCGCGACCTCGGGCGCCGCACCCGAGAACCCGGACACGCTCGAGCTCCGATCGCTCGAGGAGAAGCGCCGTCGTCTGGGCGAGTCGATCGGCAAGGGCCTGCAGGAGCTGCTCGAGAAGGGCGTGCAGGTGAAGGACCTCGACCGCGGCCTCGTGGATTTCTACGCGCTGCAGGGCGACCGGCTGGTGTTCCTGTGCTGGCAGGTGGACGAGCCCGAGGTGGCGCACTGGCACACGCTCGACGACGGCTTCGCGGGTCGCCAGCAGATCAAGCGCGCCGGACTCGACTGACATGAGCGCGCCCGCCGGGTCCGTCGTGAGCGGGCCGCGCCCGTTCGCCGACTACGCGGCACTCGACGCCGAGACCATCCGCGAGCGCACGTGGGAGGCCAAGCGTGCGCTGGGCGACCGACTCGTCGTGCTGGGGCACCATTACCAGCGCGAGAGCGTGATCGAGTTCGCGGACTTCCGCGGGGACTCGTTCAAGCTGTCGCAGCTCGCCTCGGCGCAGGAGAAGGCGCACCACATCGTGTTCTGCGGCGTGCACTTCATGGCCGAGTCGGCCGACGTGCTCGCGCGCCCGGGCCAGACCGTGATCCTGCCCGACCTCAAGGCGGGTTGTTCCATGGCCGACATGGCCACGCTCGACGACGTCGAGGACGCCTGGGACCAGCTCGTCGCCGAGCACGGCGACACCTTCACGCCCATCACCTACATGAACTCCACCGCCGCCATCAAGGCGTTCTGCGGCGCGCGCGGCGGCATCGTGTGCACCTCGAGCAATGCGCGAGAGGCGCTGGAGTGGGCGTGGGCGCGCAAGCCGCGCGTGCTGTTCCTGCCCGACCAGCACCTCGGTCGCAACACCGCGTTCGCCATGGGCGTGCCGCTCGCCGAGATGGCCGAGTGGCAGTGGCGCGTGAGCCGACCGCGTGAGGTGAACGCGCGTGCGTTCGCTCCCGAGACGCGCATCGTGCTGTGGCGCGGGTTCTGCTCGGTGCACGGCAAGTTCAGCCCGGCCCAGATCGACGAGGTGCGCGCCGAGGATCCCGCGGTGCGCGTGCTCGTGCATCCCGAATGCCCGTTCGACGTGGTGCGCAACGCCGACGTGGTGGGCTCCACCGAGTTCATCATCCAGCAGGTCCGCAACGCGCCGCCGGGTGCGAGCTGGGCGATCGGCACCGAGATCAACCTCGTGCATCGTCTCGCGCTCGAGCATCCCGAGCAGCGCATCCGGTCGCTGCAGCGCAACGTCTGCCCGTGCGCGACCATGAACCGCATCGACCCCGCCCATCTCCTGTGGGCCCTCGACAACCTGGCCGCCGGGCACGTGGTGAACCCCGTGCGCGTGGCCGACACGGTCAAGCGCGACGCCCTCGCCGCGCTCGACCGCATGCTGGCGCTGCGCCCCGGTGGCGCGGCCCAGGTGAAGGACTGACATGAGCCTGCCCGACGACGGACTGGTCAACATCGGCGAACCCGGAGCCACGCCCGAGATCGGCGTCTTCGGTGCGCCGCGTCCCGCGGTGCCCGAGCGCGTGCCGCTCGCGCCGCGCACGAAGGGCTGCGCCTCGGGTGCCGGTGGCGTGGGCACGGTCGCGCCCGGCGAGTTCAAGCGCCTGCCGCCGTGGCTCAAGATCCAGTTGCCGGGTCAGGGCGAGTACAGCGAGACCAAGGCGCTGCTGCGCGAGAAGAAGCTCGTGACGGTGTGCGAGGAGGCGCGCTGTCCCAACCTGGGGCACTGCTGGGCGCGCGGCACCGCCACCATCATGATCCTCGGCGAACTGTGCACGCGCCGCTGCGGTTTCTGCGCGGTCGCGCCGGGACGTCCGAACGGCTACGTGGACTGGGACGAGCCGCGTCGCGTGGCCGAGGCCGTCGCCGCCATGAACCTGCGCCACACCGTCATCACCTCGGTCGCACGCGACGACCTCAAGGACGGTGGCAGCACCATCTTCGCCATGGTCATCCGCGAGATGCGCGCACGCTCGGGCACGGTGATCGAGGTGTTGATCCCCGACTTCCGTGGCAGCGCCGAGGACCTGCAGCGCGTCATCGACGCGCGGCCCGAGGTGATCAACCACAACATCGAGACCGTGGAGCGCCTGCACCCCGTGGTGCGCCCGAGCGCGCGCTACGATCGCTCGCTGCAGGTGCTGCAGCGTGTGAAGGCGTCGGGCACCGGCATCAAGGCCAAGAGCGGCATCATGGTGGGCCTGGGCGAGTCCGACGACGAGATGCGGCGCACGTTCGAGGACCTGCGTGCGCACGGCTGCGACCTGCTCACGATCGGTCAGTACCTGCGTCCGAGCCCCATGCACCTGCCGGTGGTGGAGTACGTGCACCCCGACCGGTTCGAGCGTTGGCGCGAGGAGGCCATGGCGATGGGCTTCGAGAGCGTGGCGAGCGGTCCGCTCGTGCGCTCCAGCTACCACGCCGACCTGCTGGCCGGCACCGTGAAGCCCGGCGAGACCAGCAAGGCCGACTGACGCCTCGGCGGTGAAGTGCGAAGGCCGGCGTCCCGTGTGGGACGCCGGCCTTCCTGCTGCCCGGTGGGGCGCGGGATCACTCCTCGTCGGAGTCGATCCAGCGCTTCCACGCCTCCTCGTTGAAGTCGCGGCCGAGGAAGTCGCGCACCATCGCGGCCGCGGGCTTCGAGCCACCGGCGGCGAGCACCTTGTTGCGGTAGTCGGCGGCCGCACCCGCAGCGAGCAGGTCCTTGGCGTCGAAGCGCGAGAACAGGTCCTTCGCGATCACGAGCGACCACATGTAGGTGTAGTAGATCGCCGAGTAGCCGTTGAGGTGGCCGAACGCGCACTGGAAGTGCGTGCCCTCGACGAACGGGAACGGCTGGTAGCGCTTCACGAGACCCGAGAACAGCTCGGTGCTCGAGACCGTGGCCGGGTCGCGGTCGTAGCAGCCCAGCGACATGCCCGCGTACACCATCTGGCGACGCACCTGCAGGCCCTTGCCGAAGCTGTTCGCGCGGTTCATGCGCCGCACGAGCTCGGCCGGCACGACCTCGCCGGTCTTGGGGTCCTTGGCGAACGTGGCCAGCACCTCGGGGCTCTTCATCCACTCCTCGAGCAGCTGCGAGGGGGCCTCGACGAAGTCCCACTCGGTGCGGATGCCGCTCGTGCCGACCCACTTGCGACGCCCCGCGAACATGTTGTGCAGCAGATGGCCGAACTCGTGGAAGAACGTGTTGACGTCGTTGTAGTCGCACAGGCCCGGGTCGTTCGCGTCGCCGCCGGGCAGGTTGCAGACCAGCGCCGCCTCGGGGATCTGCCGCCCCGCGAGACCGGTGCGGATGTCGAATTGCGCGGCGTGGTTGTACTTGTTCGCGCGCGGGTGCATGTCGAGGTAGAACCGGCCGGCGAGCTGGCCGCCGTCCCACATCTCGAAGCACTTCACCGACGGGTGCCACACCGGGGCGTCCGGCACACGCCGGAACTCCACCCCGAACAGACGCGCCGAGAGGTCCAGCACGCCCTGCTCGACCTGCGCGTACGGCAGGAACCGCCGCATCTGCTGCGAGTCGAACGCGTACTCGCTCTTGCGCACCTGCTCCGACCAGTACACCTGCTCCCAGAACTCGACCGCGGTCGCGTCGGGCACGTCCTTGCGCTTGCGCGCGAGCAGCTGCTCGTACTCGCGCCGCTGCCGGTCCTCGGAGGCCGCGACGACGCGGTCCACGAACGCGCGCGCGGTGGCGGCGTTGCCGGTCATCTTGTCGGCGGTCACGAGGTCGGCGTAGTTCGTGAACCCGAGCAGGCCCGCGAGCTCGTGGCGCTTGGCGCGCATGCGGTCGAGCACCGCGAGGTTCTTGGGGTAGGCGCGGTTCTGGTACGCCATGTAGGCGCGACGGCGCAGGGCGTCGCTGCGCGCGTAGCTGATCACCGGGTTGTAGTCCGGGTACTCCATGGTGATGGTGACCTTGCCGTCGGGTCCCGCCGGGTGGCGCGCGATCCAGTCGGCGGGCAGGCCCTCGAGCTCGGCCGGTGTGGCCGTGATGCTCGACTTGTCGTCGCGGATGTTGCGCGCGAACTCCTGCGTGATGAGGACCAGCTCCTCCTGCACCTTCTGGATGCGGGCGCGGGTCGCGGCGTCCTTGTCCACGCCGGCCAGACGGAACTCGCGCAGCGTCTTCTCGAGGTAGTGCTTCGTCTCGTCGTCGGCCCCGGTGCGGCTCATCGCGACCAGCGCGTCGTACACGCGACGGTCGAGCGACAGCTCGGTGGTGAACTTCGAGATCTCCTGCGACAGCGCCTCGGCCGTGGCGCGCGTGGCCGAGTCGGGGCTCGCCTGTTCCATGAGGCCCGACTGCGACGCGGCCATGTCCACCTGACGCCAGATCTCGTCGTAGGGCGCGAGCGTGTTGGCGATCGTGCGCGTGCCCTTGACCGCGACCATGCGGTCGAGCGCGGCGCGTGCGCTCGAGAGACGCTTCTCGACGCGGGTACGGAACTCGGCCGCACCGGGCTGTCCGGTGAAGAACGGCTGGTTGTCGGCCGGCGGCACGGCGCTGGCCGCGCGCGCGGACGGAACGAGGCACGCCAGCAGGCCGAGCACGGCCAGCAGGCGCGGGAACGAACGCTTCATCGGTGTCCTCCTCGGGGATGCGCAGCACGGCGTCGCTCGGGACGTCGCGCGTGGGGATGGGGATGGGGTGAGGCTAGCGGACGGCCGCGGACGCGCACAACGCGCCGCGGCCGGGGCCGTTGCGGCGCGGCGTCAGCCCTTGCGCGGGCGCGACGGACGCATCTCGACGCGGCTGTGCAGCGTGCGGGGGTTCGTGCGCAGCAGGTCCACGACCATCTCGCCCACGTCCTCGGGCTGGATCGCCCAGTCCTGCTTGGCGGCCGTGCCGCGACCGAACTCGGTCGCCACACTGCCGGGCATGAGATAGGTCACGCGGATGCCGGCGTCGCGCACCTCCTGGAACAGCACCTCGCTGAAGCCGTTCAGGGCGTGCTTGCTGGCGCAGTAGGCGCCCGCGCCCGGGAACGCGTTGCGACCGGCGAGCGACGAGACGTTGAGGATGTAACCGCCGCCGCGCTTCGTCATGCGCGGGATCGCCTCGCGCGTGCAGTAGAACACGCCGTTCAGGTTGGTCTCGATCGTGGCGTGCCAGTCCTCGAGCGACAGCTCGGCGATGGGGGCGAAGATCCCGATGCCGGCGTTGTTCACCAGCACGTCGAGCCCGCCGAGGTCGCGGTCCACGGCCGCGAACACCCCGGCGACCTGCTCGGGGCGCCGCACGTCGAGCGCGTAGCCGCGTGCGCCGTGGCCCAGCGCGGTCGCGGCCTCGGCCGCCGCGTTCGCGTCGCGCGCCGTGATCGCCACCGTCATGCCCTCGCGCACCAGCGCTTCCGCCACGCCGCGGCCGATGCCACGGTTGCCGCCCGTCACCAACGCCACCTTGCCCTGCCACGACGTCATGTGCGCCTCCGTTGTGCCGCGCCCTGCGCGCGGGTTCACGGACATCCTAGCGCGTCGGGGCGTCGTTCACCGGTCCGCGGCGGCGGGGCGGAACCCGTGCGACATGAGCACGGTCTGCCCCTCGTTGCCCACGACCAGGTCCACGAACGCCTGCGCCAGCGCGGCCGCGCGGCTCGTGCGCACGACCGCGATCGGGTAGCGCGCCACCACCTGTGCCGTGTCCGGCAGCGGGATCGGGAGCACGGTGAGCGTGCGCGCGTCGCGCGCCACGGCGTCGGTGCGGTACGCGAACCCGGCGTCCACCTCGCCCAGACGCACCTTGGCGACCACCGCCTTCACGTTCTCCTCCTCGGTGACCACGTTGGCGCGCACGCGTCGCAGGTAATCGGCGGGGAAGTCGGGGCGGGCCGCGAGTCGTCGCAGCGTCTCCTGCGTGTAGCGGCCCACCGGCACCTGCTCCAGCGCCACGGCCACCTTCACGCCGCGTCGAGCGAGGTCGCGTGCGTCGCGGATGCGCGCCGGGTTCCGTCGCGGCACCAGCAGCACCAGCGTGTTGCGCGCGAACACCTCGGGCGTGCCGCTCACCAGACCCTGGCCCTGCACGTCGAGCATCCAGTGCTCGTCCGCGCTCGCGAACACGTCGGCGTCGGCGCCCTGCGCCAACTGCGCGGCCAACTGCGGCGTGCCCGCAAGGTTGAGCCGCACGCGCACGCCCGGGTGCGCGGCCTCGAACCGCCGTGCGAGCTCCTCGAACGGCTCCTGCAACGAGGACGCGGCGAACACGGTGAGTGTGGTCGAGGGCGGGGCGGCTTCGGTGCGGCCCGCCAACCAAAGGAGTGCGGCGAGCATCGCGGCGCGCAGGATCCCGCGCAGCATCACGCGTTCCCCCGGTGCGCCGTCACCGCTCCGTATGCCTCCCGTGTCGCACGGACCCGGGCACGCCTCACGCGTGCGCTCCGGGTTCGCGTGGGGCGACCCGACGCACGAGGCGCGCGCGGCCGTCGCCGGGGATCGCCATCTCCACCCACGTGCCGGGCGTGAACGTGACGGAGCCGCCGGTGAACTCGGCGGCGAGCAGTCCCACGAGCGGCAGGTGCGAGACCACGAGCACGCAGGCGTGATCGGCCGCGAGCGCGCGCACCACCGCGGCCGCCTCGGCCGGGTCGCCCTCGGGCACCAGTTCGTTCAGCGTCTCGAGCCCCGCGA
The DNA here is from genome assembly GCA_041184705.1 of Candidatus Eiseniibacteriota bacterium. GTDB lineage: Bacteria > Eisenbacteria > RBG-16-71-46 > RBG-16-71-46 > RBG-16-71-46 > JAIOPA01. The sequence continues at coordinate 227 of JBEGJG010000094.1, read as the reverse complement.
GCGGACCGAGGGCGTCGGCCATGAGTCGCGCCGTGTGGAGGGCGCGCCGGTACGGGCTGCATAGCACCAGGTCGGGTCGCCAGCCCTCATCGGCGAGCCGCGCGCCCAGTCGGCGCACGTCCTCCTCGCCCTCGGCCATGAGCGGGGCTTCGGGCGCCTGTCCGGTGGCGAGGCCGTGGCGCATGAGCGCGAGCGTGCGGTCCATGGCGCGAGTAAGGGGCAGGGGC